>CAZAIE010000006.1:0-25659 GCA_964485035.1 uncultured Myxococcaceae bacterium
CTACGAGGGTGCCGGACCGGCTCCCTCGTAGAAGCTGCTCGTCAAGGTTCCGAATCCGACGACATCGACGACGTTCGCACTCGTGACGGAAGTAGGAGCCGTGGTGGTGTTCGTGAGCCACACGGTAGCGGCATCGCCAATGCCACCATCGAACAGAACATCGCGCGTCACTCCGCCGACCGTCACGTATCCACTGGCTGCAATCAAGAGGTACTTGCCAGCGGGAATCGAGACGCCGGTGAACGCCGCGTTCTTGTTGGCAGGAGCGGAGCCAGACGAACTGCTGTACCAGATTGCGTACCCAGCGAGACTGATCGGCGCGGAGGTGGGGTTGTAGAGCACGACGTACTCGTCGGCGGCGGTGGTGCCGCGAGAGCTGACGGCGTTGATCACCAGATGGGGCGTGGGGCCCGAGCCAAAGCCGCTGAACGTTGCGGTGTTGTTGGTGGTGCCCACGGCGCTCCCGAGGATGTCGGTCACCGAGGTGCCGACGGTCACCGTGTAGGAGGTGCCGCTGGTCTGGCTACTGGTGGTGAGTTCTACCTGCTTGGTGTTCGTTTGGAGCGCCGCCGCCGAGACGGTGAGCCCCGGGATGGTGAAGGCGCCGGAGGTCACAGAGGCTGCCGCGAGGCTGCGGTCGAAGTTCACCATCACCGTCGTCGCCGAGGTTGCCGAAGCGGTGGCGACCTTCGGGGCAGGGCAGCCAGCGACCGTGAAGTCACCGTCCCACCAGGCCGCCGGCTGGGCTGTGGTCGCGTTCGTGGTCGGGTGGCTGTAGCGCCACATCGGAGACCCGAGCAGCGAGACCTGGCAGCCAGTGACGAGGTCGTACTTGGTCTGCAGTGCAGTGGGGAGACGCAGCTTCAGGTTGGCGTTCCCGACCATGCCCGTGGTGTCGATGGCGGCAGACATGAACGGGGTGCTTGCGGTCGCGAACGGTGCCGTGACCGCTCCGGTGAGCTTCACCATCCGCGAGTCGTAGTTGTCGATGGCGCTCACCAGGTCGGTGGCCGCGTTGACGTCGGTCACCAGCCCGGCGACGGCGAAGCCGGTCGAGTGGCGGGTCAGGCTCTCCAGGGTAGTCACCTGGCGGACGCCGTTCACCCAGTCGGTCTTGGTCACCGTGAAGCTCACCTGGTCACCCACCGCCAGCGCCGGGGAGAGCGTGGCCGGGTCGAGGGCGACGTGGATGCCGGGGCCCGACTGCGTGCCCTGGACGAAGAACCCGACCAGGTCATTGCCGGTGGCGCCGGTCAGCGCCGGCTTGACGTAGGTCACGTACACGCGCTCCACCGGCTGGGTGATGGTCGCGGTCTTGGTGGTGAAGCTGGTCGCGGCGCGGACGATGCCGATCTGCGCGGAGCCAGTCCCCGCGCCCACAGTGACCGTCGCCTGGCCCCAGGTGCCCGTCGTGCCGGACGAGACGCCCGCGGTGTCGCAGTAGACGGTGCTGCCCGCGATGGCCGTGCCCGTCTCCGGGTCGAGCAGCGTGAAGCGGTAGCCGTAGTTGAAGGTGCCGGCGGTGGCGAAGGTCGCCCCGACCTGCATCTCGTCGTTGTTGCTGCCGTCGCTGTAGCCGGCGTTGAAGTCCGCCACCTGCCACGAGGTCCAGGCCGTGGCGTCCGTGCCGGTGCCGTAGCCGAACTCGCCGCGGACGAACGGGTAGAAGTCCACGTTCGGGTTGGTGCGGTCGGTGAGCGTGGCCTTGTGGAACCGTGCGTACACCGTCGCCGGGACCATCGCCTCGCTGCTGAGCGAGGTCGGCCATTGCAGCTTGCACCAGCCGATGGGGGGCGCCGAGTCGGCGCCGCAGTCGCCATTCGCCGCGCCGGGGGTGCCCAGGTCGCCGCCCGTCTTGATCTCGGCGGTGGCGTCACACCACCACCACGCGTAGTTCGCGGCGGTCTTCCCGTTCATCGACTTCTTGGAGAAGACCTTCGAGGAGAGGTTCATCGACTTGCCGGTGGTCGCCGGGAAGCCCGCGCCCCAGGTCAGGTCGGCGAGCACCACCGGCGTGGCGCCGGGGATGCTGAGCTTGAGGTGGCCGCTGGCGGAGAGGGTGAAGCCGCCGGTCCAGGCGAGGTCGACCTTCGCACCGCCGTTCGCCGCCACGTTGGTCGAGCCACCGATGACGAGGTAGCCGTTCGGCGGGACCAGCACTGGCGAGGTGGTGGCGATGGTGAAGGACTTCGCGCCCACCGTTTCCTCGACCAGCACGCCGGCGAGGTTGATGAGCTTCGCGGACAGGTTCTTCACCTCGAACCAGCGAGCGTCGTCGGAGCCGCCGGTCGGGGAGTGCATGACCTCGGTGACCAGCAGGTCGCCCGCCGCGGCAGCCACCGCCGGCTGGCAAGTGCCCGAGTAGCAGGCGTTGCCCGCGGTCACGGTGCAGTCCTCCGGGGTCCCGGGGACGTCGGTGCACTCGTAGGTGGAGGTGGAGTTCATGGCGCAGGTCACGGTGTAGGTGACGCGGTGCGCGCTGTCCTGGCAGGCCGGCACCTTGGCGGTGCACGGGTTGGCCGCACACAGGTCGTTCACGCAGGCCCCGGTGTAGCAGACCTGGCCGCCGGTGCAGGCGACGTCGGTGCCCGGGTAGGCGCAGGTGAAGTAGGGCGCGCTGCCGGCGACCGTGCACTGCGCCGCGTAGGTGGTCGCGGTCGTCCCGTTCTTGCAGATGGCGGCAGGGACGGCGGAGCAGGGGTTCGGCGCGGTGCAGGCGTCGACGCAGTTCGTCCCGTCCAGGTGGTAGCCCGTCGCGCAGTCGCTGCAGGTGGGGCCGGTGTAGCCGGTGGGGCAACCAGAGACGTCGAAGGCGGCCGAGTTCGCCGCGGTGAGCGTCCCCGAGGTCGCGGCCAGGATGTAGCCGGTGTTCTGGGTCCCGACCTTCAGGTTCGCGAAGGTGGCCACGCCCGCGACGGCCGCCTGGGTCAGCGTCCCGGAGAGGGTGGCGCCGCGGGGGTTCTGCAGGGCGAGCGTGACGTTGTCGGTCGCGCTGGTCACGGTGTTCCCGCCCGCGTCCTGGATGGCCACGGTGACGGCCGGGGTGATCGTCGCGCCGACGCCAGCGTTGGTGGGCTGGGTCACGAAGGCCAGCTTCGCGGCCGGGCCGACCTGCACGACGATGGGGCCCTGCGCGCCGTTGATGGAGCCGTTCCCGGTGTCGGTGGCAGTGACGGTGGCGGTGGTGGTGGGGGTGCGCAGCACCACGCCGTTGTCGAAGCTGTGCGTCCCGCCCTCGGTGCCGTTGAAGGTGAAGTCACCGGGCAGCGTGGCGCGGGTGTCGTTCGAGGTGAAGTGGATGGTCCCCGCGTAGCCGGTGACGGTGTTGCCCTGCGCGTCGACGGCCTTCACGGTGACGGAGGCCGGGGCGCCCGCGTTCAGCGGCGTGGGGATGCCGGAGACCATCAGCCCGTTCACCGCGGTCGCCTTGACCAGGATGGACGCGGACGCAGAGAGCGTCCCGTCGGAGGCGGTGACAGTCCGGCTGCCGGCGGTCTTCAGGGTGATGGAGAAGTTGGCGGTTCCCGAGGCCAGCGCGGCCGGGGCAGGCAGCGTCGCCGCGCTGTCGGTGGAGGTGATGGTCACCGTGGCGGCGTGGCCCGGGGTGGTGTTGCCGAAGGCGTCCACGGCGCGCACGGTGAACGAGGTCGCGCTGCCCGCGTCGATCTCGGCTGCGAGCCCGCTGATCGCAAGGCCGCTGGTGGCCGCAGGGGCGACGGTGGCGGACTTGGTGTCGGTGATGGCTCCGTCTGCGGCGGTCACCGACTGCGACCCGGCGGTCTTGAAGGTCACGTTCACGGTGTCTACGCCGGCGGTCAGCGCGGCGGTCGCGGGCAGCGTGGCCTGCGGGTCGCTGGAGGTCAGGGTCACCGGGCCGGTGTAGCTGGTGGCGGTGTTGCCGCTGGCGTCCTTCGCGGTGACGGTGAAGCTGGTCGCGACGCCTGCCGTCGCCGTCGCCGGGAGCGCGATGGTGAGGGAGGCGATGGAGCCGGAGGTGACGGTGGTCGACGCGGTGCCGGTGAGCGCGCCGCTCTTCGCGGTGACCGACTGGGTGCCGCTGGTGGCGAAGGTGACGCTGAAGCTGCCGGTGCCGCTCGCGAGCATCCCGGGGGCAGGCAGCGTCGCGGCGGTGTCGGAGGACTCGAAGGTCACCGTGCCGGCGAACGCGGGGGTGGTGTTCCCGAACGCGTCCTGGGCGGTGACGGTGAACGACGCGGCCGTGCCCGCGATGACGTTCGCCGCGAGGCCGGTCACCGAGAAGCCGGCCGTCGCGCCGGGGGCGACGGTGGTGCTCTTGGTGTCGGTGAGCCCGGAGTCGGTCACGGTGATGGACTGGGCGCCCACCTTCTTGAACGTGACCTCGAAGGTCCCGGTCCCGTTGGTCAGTGTCGTCGCCGCAGGCAGCACCGCGGTGGAGTCGGTGGAGGAGGTGAAGGTGACCGTCCCGGTGTAGGCCGTGGCCGGGTTGCCCGCGGCGTCGACCGCGGTGACGGTGAACGAAGTGGGCGTGCCGGCGGTGGCGCTGGCGGCCAGCCCGGTGATGCGCAGCGCCGAGACCGAGCCGGCCTGGACGGTGACGTCGACCTGGTCGCTGAGGGTGGCGTCGGTGACCTTGAGCCACTGCGCCGTGGCCTTCACGGTGTTGAACACCACGGTGAAGGTCCGGGTGCCCGCGGTCAGCACGCTGCTGGGGGGCAGGACCGCGGCGGCGTCGCTGGAGGTGAAGCTGACGGTCTTCGCGTAGCTCGGGGTCACGTTCCCAAAGGCGTCGCGTGCGGCGACGGTGAACGTGGCGTTGGCGCCGGCGTACGTCGCCGCGGGCGGGTTCACGAACTTCAGGGTGGTGGTGGCCCCCGGCTGCACCGTGGTGTTCGCGGTGGAGGTGAGCGCCCCGTCCTTGGCGGTGATGCTCTGCGCGCCCGCGGTCTTGAAGGTGACGTTGAAGTTGCCGGTGCCCAGGGTCAGCGCGCTGGCGGCGGGGAGCACCGCGTTGGCGTCGCTGGCGGTGAAGCCGACCTGGCCGGCGTAGCCGGTGTTGACGTTGCCGAAGGCGTCGACGGCGGTGACCGTGAAGGCCGTCACCTCACCCGCGACGACCGAGGTCGGCAGCCCGGTGATCTTGAAGCCCTGGACGGCGGCAGGCACCACCTGGATGCCGGCCTGGCTCGCGGTGAGCGAGGCGGCCTGGTCGCTGGCGGTCACCTCGCGGGTCCCGACCGTGCGCAGCGAGACGGAGAAGGAGCGCGTCCCCTGGTCCCCGGTGACGAAGGCGTAGTCGGCGGGGAGCTGGGCCTGGGCGTCGTTGGAGGAGAACATCACCGTTCCGCCGTAGCCCACCGCGACGTTGTCGAAGGCGTCGAGCGCCTTCACCACCAGCGTGCCCACCGTCCCGGCGGTGAAGGGCGAGTTGAGCCCGGTGACGCTCAGCTTCGCGGCGGCGGCCGCGGCCACGGTGACGTTCGCGGTCGCGGAGAGGGTGCCGTCCCCCGCGGTCAGCGTCTGGGCGCCGGAGGTCTTGAACGCGACCCCGGTGAACAGGTGCACGCCCTGGTCGGCGGCGGTGAAGGTGTAGGCGGCCGGGAGCGTTGCCTTCGTGTCAGAGGAGGTCAGCGTCACGGTTCCCGTGTAGCCGGTCACGGTGTTCCCCTGGGCGTCCTGCGCAGTGACGGTGACGTCCCCGGCCACGCCCGCGGTGGGGGTGGTGGAGAGGTTGGAGATGACCAGCGCCGCCACCGACCCTGCGGTCACGTTGAAGGCCGCGCTGGTGACCGGCCCGGTCACTGCCGCAGACGAGGCGACCAGGGTGTAGCCGGTGCCGGGCTTGTTCAGCGTGAGGTCCGCGAAGGTGGCGACCCCCGCGACCGCCGTCGAGGTGAGCGTCCCGCCCAGGGTCGCGCCCCCGGCGTTGTCGCCGATCTTCAGGGTGACGGTCTCGGTCACCGGAGTCAGCAGCCCCGCGGCGTCGAGGAAGGTGACCTGCACCGCCGGGGCGATCTTCTGGCCCAGCACCACCGTGGACGGCTGCACCGTGAAGGAGAGCTTCGCCGCCGGCTGGATCTGCGCGGTGAAGTTCACCGTCTTCTGGGCCTGCATCTTCGCGCCGTCGATGGTCGCGGTGATCGTCTTGTCGCCAGCGACAGTCGAGGCGAGACTTCCCGTCGCCACGCCGAGGTCGTTGGTCACCGCGCTGGGCTGGACGAGCGTGTTCCCTTCGCCGGTGGCGGCCAGGGCGACCGTCTTCCCCGAGATGCCCTTCTGCTTGGAGTCCAGCACGCGGACGGTGATCTCCGTCTTGTCCGCGCCGTCGGCAGCGAGCCCGCTCGCGCGGCTGACCGTGAGGGTGGAGACAGCCAGATCGACCGGGCCCGGCTTGTCGGTGGGCTCGTCATTCGGACAGCCCGCCAGTGCGAGGACGAGGCCGAGGCCGAGAAGGCGGAGGTATGACGTTCGACTCATGGGCGTCCCTCTTTGTGGAGTGTGGGAGGTGCTACCCGCTCCCGAGAAAGGGCGACAATGCCACTCGCCCCGGTGAGAAAGCAACGCACCCGGCCGGCCTGCGGTGCGCCAAGAGCCCGTCTTCATAAGCGGCCACTCCGCCGGGCGCACGAGAGATCGGCTCCTCCTGGGGCAGGCGCGACACAAGGGCACACTGGACCTTGGGGAGTTCATCCGACATCTCTCTCCATCCACCTGAAATCTGTGATGATTCCCCGGTTGGGTTGCTGGCTCCTGGCTTGCAAAACCTGGACGCATGCCTTTGCGGTCCGACTTCAGGGCAGCACTCCAAGGGGTCCTGGACGCCCTCCAGCAGGGGCGTCGCGAGGAGGCTCTCTGGGGAGTCCAGGCGCTGGTGGCCGAGCTGGCGGCGGACCCGGCGGCCAGTCCGAGGCAGCTCGTCCTCGCGTCGTTCCCCGTCGGAGTGGTGCTCCTCGATCAGGCTGGAACCGTGGTGAGCGTGAACCCGGTCGCAGAGGAGCTGCTTGCCCCGCTCGGCGAGACTTCGGACCTCGTTGGCCGTCGCCTGACCGCGCTCGCCGGGGTGCCTCCGTCGCTGTGCGACCTGCTCGCCGCGGGTGAGGGCGTCCTCGACTGGCCGGTCGAGGACGGGCGTGGGAGGCGCTGGCTCCGGACGCGGGTTCGCCGCAGCGCCGCAGGCACGGTGGTGGTGCTCGAGGACCAGACCGAGAGCGTCCTCGCCCGCGAGACCCTCGCCGCCAACGAGCGCCGGTTCCGGTCCCTGGTCGAGAAGCAGGGCGAGGGTGTCGGCATCGTCGACGCGAGCGAGCAGTTCGTCTTCGCCAACCCCGCGGCCCACACCATCTTCGGCGTCGAGCAGGGGACCCTCGTCGGCACGTCGCTCCTTCGCTTCCTCGATGCCTCTTCGTTCGCCCAGGTCCGGGGCGAGACCCGCCTCCGCGCCGATGGCCGGGTCAGCAGCTACCTGCTCACCATCCAGCGCCCGGACGGGGAGCGGCGGGAACTCCAAGTCACGGCTACGCCCTCGTTCTCGGCCGAGGGCGCCTTCGCGGGGACCTTCGGGACCTTTCGCGACGTCACCGAGCAGGTGCGCGCCGAGCGGGCGCTCCAGGCGAGCGAGCGACGCAACCGGGCCATCCTCAACGTGCTCCCCGACGTGGTGATCCGCCTGTCTCGCGTCGGCGAGGTGCTGGACGTCCAGGCCGCCCGTCCAGAGGCCGCGCTGACGCCGTCGTCGTGGGAGGTGGGTAAGGTCCCCCCCGAGCCGCTGGGCACGGCGCTGCGCGCGGCCGTGTCCCAGGCGCTTGCCGAGGAGGAGACGCACCTCGGCCAACTCGAGCTGCCCGGCCCAGAGGGCGTTCGGCACTTCGAGCTGCGGGCACTGGCATGCGGGCACGACGAGGCCATGGTCTTCCTGCGCGACGTCACCGAGCGCCAGCAGTTGGAGGCGCGGCTCCAGGCGGCGGATCGCATGGCTTCGGTGGGAACCCTGGCCGCCGGGGTCGCCCATTTCATCAACAACCCGCTGGCCTCGCTCAAGGCCAACATCGAGTACCTCACCCACGAGATCGACGACCTCGGCGCAGCGCTCCCCGCCGACCGGCTGGTGGAGATGCAGGAGGCCGCCTCGGACGCGCGCACCTGTTGCGAGCGGGTCCGGCGGGTGGTCGCCGATCTGCGCACCTTCGCCCGGGCAGAGGCCGGCCAGGAGGAGCGGGCGGACCTCAACCGCGTCCTCGACGTCGCGGTGGGGATGGCGGGCAACGAGATCCGCCATCGGGCGCAGCTGGTGGTGGAACTGGGAGAGCTGCCGGCCGTGCGCGGCAACCCTGCCCAGCTCGGCCAGGTCTTCCTCGCGCTGCTGATCAACGCCATCCAGGCGGTGCCCGGAAACCGCAGCGGGGACCGCGTCTGGATCCGCGCGCGGCGGGACGGAGCGCAGGTACTGGTGGAGGTCGGCGACACGGGTGTGGGCATCCCGGAGGCCATCCGGGCGCGCATCTTCGACCCGTTCTTCACCACCAAACCCACCGGCCAGGGGACCGGTCTCGGCCTCTCCATCTCCCACAACATCGTGCGCTCCCTGGGCGGCTCGCTGGAGGTCGAGAGCGAGCCGGGGAAGGGGACGAGGGTCACCGTCCGACTCCCCGTGGTGGAGCCGCTGGAGGAGGCCCACGTCGCGAGCTCGCCCGGCGGGCCGCGCATCTTGGTGGTGGACGACGAGGAGATGGTGGTCGCTTCGCTCAAGCGGCTCCTCCGCCCGCACGAGGTGCGCACCAGCACCGACGGTCGCGAGGCGGCGGCGCTCTTCTGCCAGGGCGGCTACGACCTCATGTTCTGCGACGTGATGATGCCCGGCTTCGGGGGGATGGAGGTCTTCGAGGCCGTGAGGTCGCGGGCCCCCGGCCGCGAGGCGCACATCGTCTTCATGAGCGGAGGCACCTTCACCACCCAGGCCCACGAGTTCCTCGGCCAGACGCCCTGCCGGTGGATCGACAAGCCGTTCGATCGCGACCTCATCCTGCAGATCGTCGCGGAGGTGCGCGCTTCGTCGATGGCGGTCTCGTAGAGAGAACCCGGGCGAGGAAGTCGTCCATTCGGGCTTGGTCCGGCAGGCGAAACCTCGCCTGGCTCTGTCGCTGGCCACCGACCAGGACCCCGACGACGCCGGGGCTCGCGCCGAAGGCTGCCTCGTCGCCCGGGTCGTCCCCGAAGTACATCGCCTGCTCGCAGCCGACCTCGCCCATCGCGCGTCGGAGCGCCGCTCCCTTGTCTGGGGCGTCCCTGGGGAAGAGGTTCACCACCAGGAGGCCAGGCTCGACTCGCGCCGGGAGCCGCTGGGCTGCTTCTTCGATGGCCCCCCGGGCCTGCGCCCTGTCGGGGGCGAGTCGGTAGTGAACCGAGAGCGCCGCGGGCTTGGCCTCGAAGACCACGCCTGGGAGGGGGCCGAGCGCGGCTTCGAGTGAGAGCGTCCACGACCGGATCGTCTTCGGCCAGGAGTCCGGGAGCGCTTCCCCGGGCCACTCGGCGCCGTGGCTGCCCACCACCAGCGCGAGCGGGATGCGGGCCAGGCGGTGCAGCAGGTCTTCCCTGCCGCGGCCGCTGATCACGGCGCAGGGTCGCTCTTGGGCCACGCGGCGCAGAAGGTCCCGGGTGCTTCTCGGCAGGCGGACCGCGCCCGGCGTCGCCGCGATCGGCGCGAGCGTCCCGTCGAAGTCGAAGGCCAGGAGGAGGGGGCGGCTCGCCAGCAGCCGGGTGAGCGTGGCTGACTGGCGGCGGGCGAGGAGGTCGAGCACGCGGAAGAGAGTAGGGGATGCCCGACCCACCTGCTCGAAATTGGCGCCGTGACTGGAAGTGTGGACCGCTTGTCTTCACTTCATACGGAGCGTGAGTAACCCCGCCCAGGGGGGGCCTTGACCGGCAGGGGTGAGGACCGCACGATTGCTCGCCGTGCGTCATCGAGGTCCCGGGGCCGAGGCCCCGGGGGAACGATCGAGCCATGAACCAGACTGTGCTGGTGGTGGACGACGAGCCGTTGATGCTCTCCAGCTTGAAGCGGCTGCTCAAGCGTGAGGGCTACGACGTGCTCCTCGCCGCGGGTGGGGTCGAGGGCCTGAACCTGGCCCGCCAGGCACAGCCGTCGGTCATCGTCCTCGACATGCGGATGCCCGAGATGGACGGCGCCAGCTTCCTCGCGGCCCTGCGGGACGACGAGCAGCTGGGACACACCCGCGTCATCGCCATCTCGGCCAACGTCGACCAACTCCCGCGCGGCGTGGCCGCGACGTTCGCCAAGCCGTTTGAGCCGGGCGACCTCATGACCGAGATCCGCAAGCTTTGTCCCCGGGCCTGAATCGCGTCCGGTAGTATCCGGGCGCGATGACCGTGTCGCCCACCTCCAGGCCGCGTCGCTGCCCCCTCTGCGGTCATCCTGCGGCAGCCGGCCACGGGTGTCCCCACCCCCTGGCCCGGTACCTGGGCAAGCGCCTCGACGAGCGCCACACGCTGGACCGCGTGCTGGGCAAGGGTGGCATGGGCGTGGTCTTCGGAGGGCTCCGCGCGGACGGTCAGCGGGTCGCCGTGAAGATGCTCCTCCCGGCGCTCGCGTCGCGCCCCGAGCTGTTCGAGCGGTTCCGTCGGGAGGCCCAGCTCGCCTCGCGGCTGCGGCACCCGAACGTGGTCGCGGTCTACGACGTGGGCCAGACCCCTGACGGCGGTGCCTACTACGTGATGGAGGAGGTCCCCGGCGAGAGCCTGCGCGCGTTGGTCCGCCGCGAGGGCGCGCTCCCGCTCTCGAGGGCCGTCCGCATCGTCGAGCAGATCGCTGCGGGGCTGGGGGCGGCGCGGGCTGCGGGCATCGTCCATCGCGACCTGAAGCCCCACAACGTCATGGTCGATGCCGCGAAGGGCGATGCGACCAAGGTCCTGGACTTCGGCCTGGTCAAGGCGGTGGAGACGAGCCTGGTCGAGGGCGAGGAGCTGACCGGGGCGGGGCAGGTGCTGGGGACGCCCTCGTACATGGCGCCCGAGCAGGCCTCCGGGAGCGCCGTGGACCACCGCGCCGACCTCTTCTCCCTGGGGGCGACGCTGTACTTCTGTTTGACAGGCGTTCCGCCCTGCAAGACCAACGTCGCCCAGGTGGCGCTCGCGGCGATCCAGAAGGGCGAGATCCCCCCGGTGTCGTCGCGGCGGGTGGGGGCCCCGGTGCCCGACGCCCTGGAGCGGTTCCTGCTCCGGGCCCTGGCCTATTCCCCCGAGGCGCGGCCGCAGACCGCGGAGCAGTTCGTGGCCGAGCTGCGGGAGAGCCTCGAGGGGGCCGGCCCTGCCGTCCTCGACGCCCAGCCGGAGACGCACCTCGACCCCTTCGACTCTTCCCCCAGCCACCCGGCGAGCGCCTTCGAGCTGGCCTCGTGGCGGACGGCGTCGGGCGTGAGCCTTCCGGCGGCGAGGTCGCGGGGGCTCTCGGAGCGCAAGCGGCTGGCTCTCTACGTGCTCGTCGGGGTGCTCGCGGGTGGGGCCATCGCCTGGGGCGCCCAGCGGCTTCTCGCCGGCGCCGAGACCCCCGCGGCGGCGAGCCAGGAGTAGTCCGGGACCCAAAGAGAAGGGGACGCGGGCAGGCAGCCCGCGTCCCCAGGAATGCGAAGGCGATGGCCGGGACTACAGGCCGATCTTCTCGCCCAGCTTCTGCACCTTGCCGAGCGCGAGCATCGCCATGATCACGTAGACCTTCCAGTTGGCCTCGCGGGCGACGTTCACCACGTGCTTCTTCATCACGCCGGGGCTGACCTCGGCGCCGATGTCGGCGGGCAGGCAGTGCATGTAGAGCGCGTCGCCCTTGTGGGTCAGGCCCATGCGGCGCTCGTCGCAGATCCAGCTCTTGTTCTTCGCGTTCTGCTCGAGCATCTGCTTCTCGAGCGCCTTGAGCTTGGCGTCATCCTTCTCGCCCACGCGCTTGAGCATGAGCTCGTAGGGGCCCCAGCTCTTCGGGTACACCGCGACGGCGCCCTTGAAGGCCTCGTCCATGTTGTCGGTGACGTTGAAGCTGCCGCCCGACTCCTTGGAGTGGCGCTTGGCGTCGTCGAGGCAGCGGTCCATGAGCTGGTAGCCCTTGGGGTGCGCCAGCGTCACGTTCGCGCCGTAGCGGGTGAGCAGCATGATCAGGCCCTGCGGCACGGACAGGGGCTTGGCGTAGCTGGGGGAGTAGGCCCAGCTCACGGCGATCTTCTTGCCCTTGAGGCCGTCCTGGAAGTTCTCCTTCAGCCAGCAGAGGTCGGCCAGGGTCTGGGTGGGGTGGTCCACGTCGCACTGCAGGTTGACGATCGGCACCTTGCGCGCGTCGCCGGAGGCCTCGAGGTACTCGTCGATGCCGCGCTTCACCTCGCGCATGAACGCGTTGCCCTCGTTGAGCACCTTGTCGTGCCGGATGCCCATCGCGTGGCTGTTCATGCCCAGCATGGCGCCGGTCTCGGAGGGGGTCTCGCCGTGGGCCACCTGGGTGGAGGAGCCGTCGACGATGACCGGCATCATGCCCAGGCGCGTGGCGGCGCCAGCCCACGCCGACTTGGTGCGCGTGGAGTTGTCGAAGAACATCGCGTAGGCCAGCTCGTTCGGGCAGAGCGGCTTGAGCTTGTTCTTGCGGTCCAGCTCCGCGAACTTCTGCGCGACCGAGACCAGCGCCTCGATCTCGGGGCTGGACCAGTCGGAGGTGACGAGCAGGCTCTTGCCGTACAGACCCTTGAGGACCTTCGGATCAACGCCCTTCTTCTTCGCCATGGTGTCTCCTTGCGGGGGATGGGGGCTGCGCCCGCCAGTGGGGTGAGCAGCCCGATGTCATTACCACAACTCGTTCCCCGAGCCCGCGGGGTTCGGGACCCGCGGGCCCAGGTCAGGCCTTGAACAGCTTCTCGAGAACTGCGGGGTCCGGGGCGATGACTTGGGGCTCGCCGGCGACCTTCATGGCCGAGGCGACGTCCTTGAGTCCGTTCCCGGTGTTGAGGCTGACCACGGTCCACTCGGGCCGCAGCAGCCCCTGCTTCCCCGCCGCCTTCAGCCCCGCCCACGCGGTCGCGGCCGCCGGCTCCGCGAAGACGCCCGCACCGCGGGCCACCTCGAGGATGGCGTCCAGGATCGCCTGGTCCGGGACGGTGATGCCGAAGCCACCCGAAGCGCGGACGGCCTGTACCGCAGCGTCGCCGTCGCGGGGCAGGCTCACCGAGATCGAGTCGGCCACGGTGTCGCCCGAGACCGGCCGGATCACCCCGTCGCCGTGCAGCGCCTTGACGATGGACGCGCTGCCCTCGGCCTGGACCGCGAGCAGCCGTGGGGTGCGGTCGACGAGGCCCAGCTTCTGAGCCTCCTCGAAGCCCTTCCACACGCCGGTGAGGATGTTGCCGTCGCCCACCGGGACCACGACCAGGTCGGGCACCTGCCACCCGAGCTGCTCGAGGATCTCGAAGGAGACGGTCTTCTTCCCCTCGCGGGTGTAGGGGTTGAAGCCGGTGTTGCGGTTGTACCAGCCGAACCGGCGCGTGGCCTCCAGGCAGAGGTCGAACGCTTGGTCGTAGGTCCCCTCGACGGCCAGCACCTCGGCGCCGAAGGTGAGCAGCTGGGCGATCTTCGCGCGCGGCGCAGCCTTGGGGACGAAGATGCGAGCCTTCATCCCGATGGCGGCGGAGAGCACCGCCGTGGCCGAGGCCGCGTTGCCGGTGGAGGCGCCGGTGACCAGGGTGTGCCCCAGCTCGCGGGCGCGCTGCAGCGCCACCGAGCTCGCGCGGTCCTTGAACGAGGCGCTGGGGTTGCGCCCGTCGTCCTTGACCCAGAGCGCCTTCACGCCCGCCGCCTGCGCCAGCTTGGGCGCGTCGATGAGCGGGCTCATGCCCACGGGCGGGCCCTCCAGGCGCTTCGAGACCGGGAGGATGGGCAGGTACCGCCAGATGGTGCGGTCGGGGTTCTCGGCGAGCGAGGCCCGGGTCAGCGCCTTGCGGGCGGCGTCGTAGTCGTACTCGACCAGGACGTTGCCCCCGCACTGGCAGACGTAGGCGTCGTCGGAGATGGCGGAGATGCGCCCGCAGCGGACGCACCTCAGGCCGTTTGCGAACTGGCCGGCGTTCTTCACTTGGTGATCCAGGTGCCGGTCTTGCCCGCGAAGGCCTCGACGATGTGCGGCGGGTCGGTGATGAGCGCTTCCTTGCCGCCGCCCTCGAGGAACTGGATGACCGCCTGGATCTTGGGCTTCATGCTGCCCGGGGCGAAGTGGCCCTCGTCCATGTAGCGCTTCATGTCGGCGAGGGTCACGCGGTCGAGCTTCTTCTCGTCGGGCTTCTTGAAGTTGATGCACACCTTCTCGACGGCGGTGGAGACGCAGAACACGTCGCAGCCCAGCTCGCGGGCCAGCAGCGAGGAGGCGAGGTCCTTGTCGATGACCGCGGCGGCGCCGGCGAGCGAGCCGTCCTCCTTCTCGATCACCGGGATGCCGCCACCGCCCGCGGCGATGACCAGCATGCCCTTGTCGAGCAGGTCCTTGATGGCCTCGAACTCGACGATGCGCTTGGGCACCGGGGAGGCGACCACGCGCCGCCAGCCGCGTCCCGCGTCCTCCACCACGTCCCAGCCGTTCTTCTCCTTGTGCTCCATCGCCAGCTCCTTGCTCATGAAGCTGCCGATGGGCTTGCTGGGCTTCTTGAAGCTGGGATCCTCGCGGTCCACCAGCGTCTGGGTGATGACGGTGGCGACGGTGGGGCGCTCCTTCCAGGTGCGCATCTCGTTGTAGAGGGCCATCTGCAGCTGGTAGCCGATGGCGCCCTGGGTGTCGGCGCCGCAGCTGTCCAGCGGGACCTCGTGCAGCTCGTGCCGCGCCAGCTCGCTGCGGCGCAGGATGAAGCCCACCTGCGGCCCGTTCCCGTGCGTCACGATGACGCGGTAGCCGGCCTTGATGAGCCCGGCGATGTGCTTGCTGGTCTCGACGACCGCGGCGTACTGGTCCTGCACCGACTTGTGCGCCTCGTCGAGGATGAGGGAGTTGCCGCCGACGGCGATGAGGGCGAGTTTCTGGTTGGCCATGGAGATGGCTCCGGGGGGTTGGAGGAGCAGCGGAAGGGGGCCTCGCAAGAGGCCCTGTTTCAAACGCCCCCGCTCCAGGAAGGAACGGGGGCGCGATTGCAGAACGACGGAGGGTTCAGTCGAGCGACTTGAGGACGCCGGTCCGCTCGTTGAAGTCCTGGACCAGCTTGTCCCACTCGCCGACCTGGCCGAAGGTCTCGGTCCAGAAGTCCGGGTCCCAGAGCTGGTTCAGCTCGGTGGAGTTGCGGCCCTGCTGCTCGACCCAGGTGAAGTACTTCAGGTTGTGGATGGCCTTCTTGTCCTGGAACGACAGCTCCTTGATGTGCTCCTGGCCGGCGCCCTGGAGGTAGCGCGCGTAGTGCGCGGAGGCGACCTCGGCCGAGTAGGGCCCGTGCTGCTCGCGCATCTCCTGGACGCGCGAGCTGTACAGGTCCATCGAGTCGGTCATCGGGAAGAGGATGACGTCCTTCTCGTCCATCTCGTAGTACTTGGCGGCGCGGATGCCGGCGACCAGGTTGCAGATGCTGGAGATGCCCGCCAGCGGGAGCTGGCCCAGCAGCGCGTCCTTCAGGCCCAGGCGCGAGAGGTACTTGCGGCCCTCGTCCTCGTTGAAGAGCCGCAAGAGCTGCATCACCTGCTCGTCGTCGATGGCCGCCACCATGTCCGTGTTGCGGACGTTGTGGACCCAGGGGATGTGCTTGTCGCCGATGCCCTCGATGCGGTGCGCGCCGAAGCCGTTGCGCAGCAGGGTGGGGCACTGCAGCGCCTCGGTGGCCACCACCTTCACGTGCGGGTGGAGCGTGCGCAGGAAGTCGCCCGCGGAGATGGTGCCTGCCGAGCCGGTGGCGGAGACGTAGCCAGCGAGCCGGCCGCCCTTGGGTGCGACCTGGCGGAAGACGTCCTCCATGGCTCCACCGGTCACGTGGTAGTGCCAGATGGCGTTACCGAACTCCTCGAACTGGTTGAAGATCACCACGTCGTTGCCGCGCGTCTTCCGCAGCTCCCAGCACTTGTCGTAGATCTCCTTCACGTTCGATTCGGTGCCTGGGGTGGCGATGATCTCGTCGGTGCCGATGGACTTGAGCCACTCGAACCGCTCCTTGCTCATGCCCTCGGGCAGGATGGCCACGGCCTTGACACCCAAGAGCGCCGAGTCGAAGGCGCCGCCGCGGCAGTAGTTGCCGGTCGAGGGCCAGACGGCCTTCTGCGCGGTGGGGTCGAACTGGCCCGAGACTAGCCGCGGGACGAGGCAGGCGAACGCTGCGCCGACCTTGTGGGCGCCGATGGGGAAGTGCTTGCCCACCAGGCCCACCAGCCGCGCCTTCACGCCGGTCAGCTCGCTGGGGAACTCCACCCAGTTGCCGGTGTTGTAGAGCCCGCCCTTCTCCTTGGGCTCGTTCTTCCAGGTGATGCGGAAGAGGTTCAGCGGGTGGACGTCCTGGATGGCCACGTCCTTCAGCCGCCGCTTGATCTTCTCCGGGACCTTGGCGGGGTCGCGCTGCTCGGCGAAGGTGGGGATGATGATGTTGCGCTCTTTGCAGCGCTGCACCGTCTTGGCGAGCACTGCCTCGTTGATGCTGTCGATGACTTTCACGGATTGCCTCGGTGGGAAGCGGTCGGAGACTGCGGTTACCCCGCCCTCGGAAAGCTGGGAGTCTAGGAAGCCGCTTGCGGGGAAGTCAACAAATGTGGGGACACGGTTTCGGGGGGAGCGGCGTCACCCAGGAAGTGACTACGCAGGGTCGCAAGGAACGACGACGGCGCCCGCTCCCGGCGGACGCCGTCGGTCGATGCACCCCAGACCCCCGACTACACCGCGTAGTACAGCGCGAACTCGTGCGGGTGCGGCCGGGCCTGGATGTCCTCGGCCTCCTTGGTCTTCTTGGCGATCCACACGTCGATGAGGTCCTTGGTGAACACCTCGCCGGCGAGCAGGTACTCGTGGTCCTTGCCCAGCGAGCGCAGCGCCCCGCCCAGCGAGTCGGGCAGCGGCTTGATGGTCGCGGCGCGCTTCGCCTCGCTCCAGTTGAAGATGTTCTCGTCGATGGGACCGAAGCCCATCGCGCCCGGGTCGAGGTTGCGCTTGATGCCGTCGAGGCCCGCCATCAGCATCGCCGCCATCGCCAGGTAGGGGTTGGTGGTGGCGTCGGGCGGCCGGAACTCGAACCGCTTCTCCTCGGGCTTCACCGCGTACTTGGGGACGCGGATGGCCGCCGAGCGGTTGCCCAGGCTGTAGAAGAGGTTCACCGGGGCCTCGAACCCGGGCACCAGCCGCTTGTAACTGTTGGTGGACGGGTTGCAGAGCCCCAAGAGCGACGGGCCGTGATCGAGCAGGCCGGCGATGTAGCTGCGCGCCGCGTTCGAGAGCCCCGCGTAGCCGTCCTTGTCGTAGAAGACCGGCTCCTGGCCCTTGAAGACCTGCTGGTGGAAGTGCAGGCCGCTGCCCGCCTCGCCGTGGAGCGGCTTGGGCATGAAGGTCGCGGTGCGCCCGCGGCGGTCGGCGACCATGCGCACCACGTACTTGATGAGCTGCACCGCGTCGCCCATCTTGAGGATGGGGCCCATCATCGGCTCGATCTCGCACTGGCCGGGGCCGCCCACCTCGTGGTGGTGGTAGCGGACGGGCACGCCGATCTGCTCGAGGATCTCCACCGCCTCGCTGCGCAGGTCGTTGAGCCGGTCCTGCGGCGGGCAGGCGTGGTAGCCGCCCCCGCGGCGGATGGTGTAGCCGCGGTGCTGCGAGGCGTTCTGCCCGACGTTCCACACCGCCTCCTCGGAGTCGATGCGGTACTGCGTGAAGTTGGTCTCCGAGCCGTGGTCCACCTTGTCGAAGACGTAGAACTCGAGCTCAGGGCCCCACACGCTGTGCGTGCCCAGGCCGCTGGCCTTGAGGAAGGCCTCGGCGCGGCTGCAGATGCCGCGCGGGTCGCGCGCGTACGGCCGGCCGGTGTCCGCCTCCACCACGCTGCAGATGATGCTGATGGTGGGCAGCTGGCAGAAGGGGTCCTCGAAGGCGGTGACGGGGTCGGGCTTCAGCGCCAGGTCCCCGGCCTCGAGCTTGGAGTAGCCGGGCACCGAGGAGCCGTCGAAGGCGTCGCCGCGCAGCAGCACCTCCTCGTCGATGCGCGAGGCCGGCAGGGTGAGGTGGTGCCAGCCGCCGAAGAGGTTGCAGAACTTCAGGTCCACCATCTTGATTCGTGGGTCGCGGATGTGCCGAAGCAGGTCGTCTGCGTCCTGGAACATGGTCGGTCCTTGGGAGGTGCCGGCAGGTCGCCGGCAGGTTGGGAAGGCCCGTCTGTCTTGCCCCAGAAGCACCGGGCAGGCAAGGACCGGGCTTGCGCCGGGCGCGCGCCGCGGGTCTCTTGCGGGCATGGCGCGCGACAAGGTCGAACTGCTGGGGCACGTGACCCTGACCTCCGGCCGGCTGGTCTTCGTGGACATGGGGCTCGTGGGCGCGTGGAGCGCGGTCGAGCCGCCCGGGCCGTCACGCGCCGAGCTCGGGCCCGTGCTCGCCCGCCAGGTCCTACCGCTCCACGACTTCGCCATCCAGGGCCCCGACGCCGACGCCGCAGGAGACGCCCTCGCGCTGCAGTGGGACCCGAGGCGGCTCTACGACATCCCGGAGAACCGCGTGCAGGCCCTTCGCGCACGCTTCACCGAGGTCGTCCGCGCGGGGCGGCTGAGGGCGAGGCTCGTGGAGTCGGTGCGGACGGGTTGCCGGGCGCGTGCGCAGAGGGCACTGAGGGAGCGGGGAGCGGGTCAGGTCTTCTTTCAGGGCATCGACGCCTTCGTGCTCGGCGGGCTCCCTCGCAACGACCGTCTCCCGGTGTTTGGGGTCCGCACCCGGCGCGGGGCGTGGAGCGAGGTCTTCCTCGAGCTGCGGCCGGGCACGCGCGGGCCTCGCACGCGGCTGGGCCTCCTCTCCAACCAGTGGGACCGTGTGCTCCTGGCGGATCTCGACGCCCTCGACCTCTGGCAGCAGGACACTCCCCTCGACGGCCGCGCCGACCTCGTCTTCTGGGGTCCCGATGCCCGGAGCACGGCTCGCGCTGAGCAGGCTCCCCGGCACGGCTCGGCCTGGGGGTGGGCGGATCTCCCCTGGCGCGAGGCTCGACGGCGAGCGGGGAGGCTCGAGCAGCTGGCTCGTCGCCTCGAGGTCGACCTGCGTCCCCACTCCCACCACTGGCGGGTGCTGGAGGACGCGCGGCGCTCGCCCATGGCCTCGGCGACGCTGTCGCTGGGAGACGGCGAGGTTTGCGGCCTGCTCGCGCCTGGCGCTCGTGCCCTCCCCGAGGTCTTCTGCGAGCACACCCCCAGAGGAGCTATGGTGCGCGTCGGGGTGGGGCTCGACGAGAAAGCGCTTGCCTCCCAGGATTGATTTCGGTACTACGGTTCCGAAATGTGAGGGCTCGGCATGGCGACACCCAAGACGACCCTGGTGCTGGGGCTGGTGGCAGGAGCAGCGGTAGGCATTGCGGGCGGCGTAGGAGGCTTCACCTTCCTGTACGCCAACGGCGTCTCGTACCTCACCAACGACCCGGCGGCCTGCGCGAACTGCCACATCATGCGCAGCGAGTTCGAGGGCTGGCAGAAGGGCTCGCACCACAACGTGGCGACCTGCAACGACTGCCACACGCCGCCCGGGCTGGTGGGCAAGTACATGGCCAAGGCGCTGAACGGCTACCACCACTCGCGGGCCTTCACCCTGGGCGACTTCCACGAGCCCATCCAGATCGGCGCGCGCAACCGGGCGGTGACCGAGGAGGCCTGCCGCGGCTGCCACGGCGAGCTGGCGAGCGCCATCGAGGGCCCACACGCGGGCAACGCCGAGATCTCCTGCCTGCGCTGCCACTCTTCGGTCGGCCACCTGCGCTGACCCGGATTCCGTAGACGTCCTCCCGGCCAGCGCCGGGACCGAAGGAGCCTGCAAGATGAGCGACCCGAGCACGAGTCAGAAGTCCCCTGCGCGGCGGAACATGGTGCTGGCCGTCGGCGCGGCGGTGGTGGCCGGCGTGGTGGGCGTGGGTACCGCGGCGCTGCTGGTGGACATCACCGAGAAGAAGCAGCAGGCCAAGACCCCGTTCTTCCGCGTGGTCGAGCTGACCGACGAGACCGAGGACCCGGCGGTCTGGGGCAAGAACTTCCCGATGCAGTACGACGGCTACAAGCGCACCACCGACATGGTGCGCACCCGCTACGGCGGCAGCGAGGCCAAGGCCCGCACCCCCTCGGAGGTCGACCCCCGGTCGGTGGTGGCGCAGTCCAAGCTCGAGGAGGACCCGCGGCTGGTGACCATGTGGAACGGCTACGCGTTCGCCGTGGACTTCCGCGAGGAGCGCGGCCACGCGTACATGCTCGACGACCAGACCCTCACGGGCCGTCAGAAGGTGGTGAAGCAGCCGGGCACCTGCATGCAGTGCCACGCCTCGGTGTACGTGCCCTACAAGAAGCTCGGCGGGGGCGACCTCACCAAGGGCTTCGAGAAGATGAACCAGATGTCCTACGACGAGGCGCGCAAGCACGTGAACCACCCCGTCGCGTGCATCGACTGCCACGAACCCACGACGATGGCGCTGCGCGTGACCAGGCCGGGCTTCATGGAGGGCATCAAGGCGTACAAGGCCTCGCAGGGCATCCCCGACTACGACGTGAACAAGCAGGCCACGCGGCAGGAGATGCGCACCTACGTCTGCGGCCAGTGCCACGTCGAGTACTACTTCAAGGGACCCGAGAAGCGGCTCACCTACCCGTGGCACAAGGGGCTGCAGGTCGAGCAGATCATGGCGTACTACGACGAGGTGGGGTTCAAGGACTGGGTGCACAAGGACACGGGCGCGCCGGCGCTGAAGGCCCAGCACCCCGAGTTCGAGATGTGGAACCAGGGCATCCACGCGAAGTCCGGCGTGGCCTGCGCCGACTGCCACATGCCCTACAAGCGCGAGGGGGCCCACAAGATCAGCGACCACCACGTGCGCAGCCCGCTGCTCAACGTCAACCGCGCCTGCCAGACCTGCCACCACTTCAGCGAGGCGGAGCTCAAGGAGCGGGTGGAGACGATCCAGAACCGCACCTTCAAGCTGCGCAACCAGGCGATGGACGCGCTGGTGGCGCTCATCGCCGACCTGAAGGCGGCGAAGGAGGCGGGGAAGACCGACGCGGAGCTCTTGAATGCCCGCTACCTGCAGCGGCGCGCCCAGTTCTACCTGGACTTCGTCGAGGCGGAGAGCTCGACGGGCTTCCACGCCCCGGGAGAGGCCGCGCGCATCCTCGGCGAGGCCATCGACTTCGCGCGGCAGGGGCAGATCGCCCTGCGGGACGCGGGCTTCAAGCCCACGGTCTCGGTAGTGGAGATCGCCACGGCTCCTGCGGCTTCGCCCGCTCCGGCTGTGCCCGCGCCCAAGTGAGCAGAGCCTGAAAAGCGTCTTCCCGCCCCGGTTCCAGGTCCTGGAGCCGGGGCGGTCTTCCTAGGACCGCAGAGCCAGCGCCGTCGTCCCGCTGGGCTCCTCGACCTCCGAGGCCCCGTTGCTGCGGTCGATGCGGAAGCGGCCCATCAGTGCACGCAGCTCCGCGGCCTGCTCGTTCAGCTCCTGCGCGGCGCCCGAGGTCTTCTCGGCGTTGGCGGTGTTGAAGAGCGTCACCTGCTCGATCTGGTGGAGCCCGGTGGAGGCCTGGGCGACGGCGCTGGCCTGCTCGCGCGACGCCGCGGCGATCTCGCCCATGATGTCCACCATCTTCACCACGCTCTGCGAGATCTCCTTCAGGGTGGCCTCGGTGCGGCGGACGACCTGCGCCCCCGCCTCGGTCTGGCGGACGGTCTGCTCGATCAACTCGGCGGTCTCCCGCGCGGCGGTGGCGGAGCGCCCGGCGAGGTTGCGCACCTCGCTGGCGACCACCGCGAAGCCCTTGCCCGCCTTCCCGGCGCGGGCCGCCTCGACCGAGGCGTTGAGCGCGAGCAGGTTGGTCTGGAAGGCGATGTCGTCGATGAGCTTCACCACCTTCGCCACCTGCTGGCTGGAGGCCTGCATCTGGGACATCGCCGCGACCATCTCCCCGACCTCGCGATTGCCCTTCTCGGAGCTCGCCTGGGTCTGCCCGGCGATGGTGCTGGCCTGGCTCGCGCTCTCGGCGTTCTTCTGCGACTGCGCGCCGATCTCGGTCATCGTGGCGGTGATCTCCTCGATGCTCGCGGCCTGCTTGCTGGCCTGCTCGGAGAGCGCGGAGCTGGCCTCGGCGATGTTGTTGGCTCCCGCGGAAACGCCCAGCGAGATGCGGTTCACCTCGACGATGTCGCGCAGGTTCACCTGCATCTCGCGCAGCGCGATGCCCAGCTGGTCCCGGGCCGAGGCCAGCTTCAGGTCGCGGGAGAGGTCGCCGGAGGTGATGGCGCGGGCGAAGTCCACCCGGGTGGCGACGCTGTCGGCGATGCGCTCGAAGGCGCGGCCCAGCTCCGCGAGCTCGTCGTTCCCGGTGATGAGCCCGCCCTCCACGGTCTCGCCGTCAGAGAGCTGGTTCGCGGCCTCGAGGAGCGGGGGCAGGGCGGTGCCGATGCGGCGCTGGGCGCTCACCGCGAACCCCACCGCGAGCAGGAAGGAGAGGAGCGCCACGGGGATCGCCGTGCGGGAGAGGGACTGGGCCGACTCGATGGCCTTCTTCCCTTCCTTGTCCATGGCCTGGCGCTCCTGCTCGAAGCGGTCGGCGAGCGCGCGCTTGAAGTCGGCGACGGGCTTCGCGAGGTTCTTGGAGAAGTAGGCGGCGGCCTCCATCGAGTCCCCCTTCTCGATGAAGGCCGCGCCCTCACGGAACTGCCGGGTGAGGGAGCCGATGTCCGCTCCTCCGGCGCTGAGCCCGCGGACGGACTCGTAGCCCTGGAACTCCTGGAGCCGGTCGCTCATCGCGCGGCGCAGGTCGTCGGTGGCCTCGCCGTTCACCAGGACCGCGATGGCTGCGTGGTAGGACTCGCAGGCCGCCCCGAACGCCGCCGAGGCCTTCGAGAGCTCCTCGAACTTCTGGGCGCGCTGGCGGTCCCCCTCCAGCGCGCCGCGGGAGGTGTCGATGCCGTAGAGGCCGATGGCCGCGACCGCCGCAATGCCCAGCGAGGTCGTGAGGGCGAGGAGGATGAGTCGCAGTCGGACGGTCATCGCTTGGCTCCGCTCGAGGGGTTGGACGTTCCTGGCGGAGGGCCCCCCCCGCCGCACCAATCGCTACTTCTTGTCCAGGTACTTGCCGCAGATGACGACGTACTTCTTGCCGTCGCTGCCGCTCGCGAGCTTGAAGTAGGACTTCTTGTCGAAGAGGCCGGCCGAGTCGGGCTTCTTGTAGACGTACGTCACCCAGCCGGTCTTGCTCTTCAGCGCGCCCTCGACGATCTCGTCGCGGAACTTCTTGCCCTTCGGGTCGGGCTTGCCCTTCACGTTCTTGCCCACGAGGTTCTTGTCGGGGTGGGCCACCATGTTCACGTCGGTGTCGTAGACGAAGACGTAGTGCTCGGCCTTGTCCTTGTCCTTGTAGGGGTGAGCGCCGGAGTTGATCTTCCCGAAGGTCCCGGGAGCGTCCTTCTCGACCTCGGCTGCCACCTTGTCCACCAGGGCGACCACCACGTCGTCGGCGACCACCTCCGGTTCGGCCGCCATGGCCGTCCCCGCAAGGCTCAGGGTGAAGACCAGGCCCGCCATGGTCATCGTGCGAATCATGGAACCGCTTCCTTTCTCGAGGGGTGTGTACTGCCGTGGTGCGACGTGCAACACGAGGACCACCTTCAGTGGCCCCTGATTTGGGTTGGATTTGCTCAGGTATCGCCTTGCTCGGAGCGAGCAGTCGGGTGTCGGCCAGGACCCGCGGGGGTCGAAGGCACCCGCTCCGCCATGGATGGGGTGACGGTCCGGCCTTCGTCTGGGGGGGGCTGGACGGAGTGCCAGCCGACAGCGGCTCGTGCGCCGCATCGGCTCCGCGGAAGCGGACGGACGTGGCGGCGATGCTGCGTGGCGAGTAGCTCAGCCCTTCGGGGTCGCCCGCGCGACCAGCCGCTCGGCCAGCCAGTTCGGCAGCGCGCGCAAGACGCCCACTCCCAGCGCGAGCGGCCAGGGGAAGCGCACCAGGGCGTCGCCGCGGGCGGCCCCGTCGCAGATGCGGCGCGCGGCGTCGTGGGCCTCGAGCATGAAGGGCATGGAGAAGGTGTTGCGCTCGGTGAGCTCGGAGCGGACGAAGCCGGGCTCGACGGTGCAGACCCGCACGCCGAACGGTCGGGCCTCGAGGCGCACCGACTGCAGGAGCGTGGTCACTGCTGCCTTCGACGCCGAGTACGGCCCGGAGCGCGGAGCGCCGAAGTGGGCGGCGAGGCTGGAGACGCCCACCACCAGGCCTTCCCGGGCCTCGCACATGGGCGGCAGCAGGTGCTCGAGCCAGTGGACCACGCCGAAGAGGTTGACCTCGAAGGTGGGCCTGACGTTCTCGGTGGTGAGGCGCCGCAGCGGGATGAAGGGCCCCACGCCGGCGTTGAGGAAGGCGGCCTGGACTGGACCGAGGCGCTCCGCGACCGTGCGGTGCGCCGCGCGGACCGAGGCGGGATCGGTCACGTCGCCGGGCACGGCGAGCGCCTCCGCGCCCGCGGCGCGCAGCTCACCCGCGAGCGCCTCGAGGCGGTCGGCGCGCCGCGCGAAGAGGGCCAGGCGGGCGCCTCGGCGGGCGAGCTCGCGGGCGAGGGCCGTCCCGATGCCCGAGGAAGCTCCGGTGACGAGGATGGTGCGGCCATGGAAGGGCTGGGTCTGGGGCATGGTCAGGGGGGCGGCGCGACGGTGTCGAGGGCGCGGTCGAAGGAGCGCACCGCCGCTCCGAAGCCGCCGATGATGTGGGAGACCATCCATGCGAGCACGAGCGAGCCGCAGATGACCGCGGCGACGATGGCCAGCGCCTGCCAGGCGGTGCGGGCCTTGCCCTGGTACTCGAGGCGGATGGTCTCCAGGACCTTGTCCAGCGTGCCGGAGACCTCGGCGGAGGAGACCTGGGCGAGGACCAGCGGCGGCAGCCCGGGGATGCTCCCGACGATCTGCGCCAGGCTCTCGCCGCGGTCCAGCCGCGCCTGGAGCGTGGGCGCCGCCTCGGCGAAGCCCGGATGGCCGGAGGCCGCGTCGGCCGCGAGGGGGAGCGCCTCGCGCATGGAGATTCCCGCCCTCAGGCAGGCGCCGAGGACGTCGGTGAAGCCAGCGACTGCCCCGAAGAGGATGGCGGCGCTCGAGATGGGAAGCCGGGCCGCGACCTGGAGCGCGAATCCACGGACGACCCCTCCCGGGTCGAGCCGCGGGAGGCCCACGAAGAGGAACAGAGGAACGCCGACCACGGTGAGCGCCGCCGGGATCGCCCGGGCGAGGTACGCGCCAGGGCCGCACGTGAAGGCCAGCGGCAACGGCGCGATGAGCGAGCCGGCGAAGAGCAGGCCGATGGGGTAGAGCAGCAGGACCAGCAGCCGGAAGCGCGCGCGCCTGGCGTCGGCCACGCGGGCGGCGATGGAACCGAGGGCCTCGGGGACGCCGCCGCTGGCCTCCTTGGCCCGCAGCAGCCCGGCGCCCGCGGCGTCGAGGACGCCCAGCTCGCGCAGGGTGACCGAGAGCGGTACTCCGAGGTCGGCGT
>CAZAIE010000006.1:25669-26118 GCA_964485035.1 uncultured Myxococcaceae bacterium
GGGCACGCCGATGAGCGCGCCGGAGCGGACGATGGCGGAGAGCGCGAGCCCTGCCTCGAGTCCCTGGGCGAAGAGGGTGAGCAGCGCCTCCGCCTGCCGGGAGGAGAGGTAGATCGCCGAGCGGGATACGGGGACCGGCGCTATCGCAGGGACGGGCTGCGGCGGCGGGGACGGCGGAGCAGGAGCGGGACGTGGGGCTCCCACGGCCCGGAATCGCGCGTAGAGCACCCCGCAGCCCGGACACTCAGAGGCGTCTGGGGGGCGGGGGCGGCCGCACTTGGGACAGGTCGGGGCGTCGGACACGCGCGGAGTGTAGCACCCGGCCTCGGGAGCGATTCCGCGCGTCAGCCCCTGCGGCGTCGGGGCAGCGCCGCCAGGAGCGCGAGCCCCAGGAAGGCCGCTGGAGCCCCGCCGCGGCCAAGGCCGATCAGGCGGCCCACGATGCCGCC
>CAZAIE010000007.1:0-25549 GCA_964485035.1 uncultured Myxococcaceae bacterium
CGCCCTGGCCAGCGCGCGGGCAAGCCCTGGCCAGTCGTGGGCCGGCCGCTCGCAGGTCGCGGGGAACGTCGACAGGTCGACCGGGAGGTCGGGCGACGCGGCGAGCACGGCCTCCAGCTCGCGCCGGAAGTTCTCGCAGACCGCGACCCGCAGCCGCGCGCCCAAGGTCAGCCTCCCGGCTGCAGCGGGTAACGCCCCCAGCGCTCCACGGCAGAGGCCAGCGCGAGCAGCGTCTCCTCCGAGACCTGGAAGGGGATCTCCCCGTGGTTGTCGGAGAGGATGAAGCCGCCGCCCGGACCCGCCTGCGCGATGGCCTGCCGCACGGCCGCTTCGACTTCCGCGGGCGTCCACCGGCGCAGCTCGATGCCGTTCAGGTTGCCCAGCAGCGTCACCTTCCCGCGCGCCGCGGCCTTGAGCGCCGAGAGGTCCTCCAGCGCGCTCACGCCGATGACCGCGGTGCCGGTCGCGGCGAGGTCCGGGACGATGGGCAGGCAGCGCCCCGAGGCGAGGTGCGTGGCGGTGGGGCCCTGGATGCGCGCCAGCGTCCGCCGGGCGACGGGGTGCCCGGTCTTCAAGTACAGCTCGCGCGGGATCATCGTGGTCGAGGCGACCGGGTCGAAGTAGCAGATGGCGGTCGCGCCCGCGGCGAGCTGGGCGTTGGCCCAGGCCACGCAGAACTCCTCGTTCGCGGCCATGAGCGAGGCGAACAGGTCCGGGCGTTCGAGCAGGAGCTCCAGGTAGCGCTCCATGCCGAGCTGCATCACCGGGAGCGAGAACGGGGACATCACCACCCCGATGATCGGCGCGTCGGCTTGTACCTGCCGCTTGAGGTCCCGGATGGCCTCGAGCACCCGCGCCAGCACCAGCGAGGTGGCCGGATCGGGCCAGCGCAGCCCCGACAGCGCCTTCAGGTCCTGGAGGATCGGCTGGCCGGCGTTGGGCGGCCCGTCGGCGATCCACACCACCTCGCCGCCCATCGCCTCGACCTCGAGGGCTGCGTAGAAGAACGGGTAGAGGCAGTCACCGCGGTACTTCTTCCGCAGTGCGAGCTGGCCCTGGACCACCGCCTCCGCCTTGGAGAAGTAGTCCTTCACGGAGCAGCCCAGCTCCTTGGCGCCGTGCATCGTGAGCAGCAGGAAGAGCGGGACGCGGTCCGGCTCCTTGTGACCCAAGGTGGTGAGCACGCGCTGAAGCGAGGTCTGGCTCATCGCCCACCTCCGGAGAAGCGCTGCGCCAGGGCGATGGCGTCCGCGGCGTTGCGGCCCATCCCGTCCGCGCCGACTTCACGCCAGAGCTTCTCGTCGAAGAGGAAGGGAGCCCCGCCCACCACCACGCGCACGGGGAGGCGCTCGTCGCGGATCCGGCGCGTGAGCTCTAAGACCCTGAGCGCGGCCGGCAGCATCAGCGTCGAGACCAGCAAGAGCTCGATGCCGTCACGGCGCACCCGCGCCAGGAGGTCCTCCGGCGTGAGGCCCTGCCCGTAGTCGGTCAGCTCGAAGCCCGCGGCGCGCAGGCACGCGTAGACGATGCGCTTGCCCAGCGCGTGGTGGTCCTCGAGGACCGCGACCGCCATCCGTGGCTGGTCCTTGCGCTCCGGGGCGCCGGGCGGCAGCACCTGATCGATCAGCTCCTCGCAGATGCGTCCGGCCATGTAGACCTGCGAGAGCGCAACGTCGCCGCGCTCCCAACCGGAACCGACGCGCTCCAGGGCGTCACAGACGATCTGCTCGAGCGCCACGACCTGCTCCGGCCCTCCGGCACGCTGGAGGATCGCGCTGGCCGCGGAACGGTCCAGCCGGAGCAGCGCCTCCTCGAACTCCCGTGTGATCTCTGGCTGCTGCGTCATCCGCCCTCCCCCGTTTTGGGAAGACTAACGACGCACCTCTGACGTGGCTCGACCTTGCCCAGTCGACGCCAGAAAAGAACCGTATATCCGGTATCTTGAGGCCCGGCCCTGCTTCACCCGCCTCCGCCTGCATCGGGCGCGTTGGGGTCGCCAAGGCACTTCTTGTAGCCGTCCACCAGCGGCTTCAGCGCGCCGTCGTCGGCCACCCGCTCGCACCAGACCGGCAGCTTCCGCTCGGTCGTGCAGCCGTCCTCGACCACGGTCGTCCCGTCCAGCACCTGCAGGCAGTCCGGGGCCATGCACGAGCGCCAGCCGAAGCCGAAGGAAGAGTGGTAGTAGCGCAGCTTCTTCCCCCCGCGGGTCAGGTCGATGGAGTCGTTGTGGTGGTTGCCGCCGTAGTCGTACTCGGTCCCCGGCGCTGGCGTGACCACCTTCCCGAACGACCAGAAGGCCGCTCGCGCCGCGTACTCGGTCCCGGCCATCTGGCGGCTCGCGACGCCGTCGCTCTGCACGTAGAGGAAGCCCTCCTCGCCCCCGTACTTGAAGGTGCACACGTAGTCGAGGTCCCTGAGCTCGGTCGTCCCGCTCTGTCCGTCGAAGCTCTCCATGGGGACGGTGCGCAGCTGCGGAATCCGGATGGAGAAGCCGCGCTCGTCCACGTAGCCGCCGGTGTCCGGCGTCCCGGCATCCTGGCCCGGTCCGGCGTCCGCCGTGGCGGCATCGGCCTTGGTCCCCGCATCGGAGCCCGCGCCCGCGTCGGGACCAGCTCCACCGCCGTCACAGCTGGAGGCCAGCCCGGCCGCGAGCGCGGCGACGATCGTCAGGGTGCAGCACAGCTTCCGCGACATCGTTCGACCCTCCTCAATGCGCCACGAAGTACGGGCGCGCCTGCTTGATCACCAGCTTGCGTTCCGGTCCGTCGAACTTGAACTCCAGGTCCAGCGTCAGCTCCTCGGGCGAGGCCTGGTAGAGCGGGGCGAAGTGTTGCTGGACCTTCGCTGCGGCCGAGTAGAGCGCCGAGACCTCGGCGTCGGACAGCAGCGGCGCCTGCGGCGAGAGGCTCGAGAAGCGCTGCCGCGCCACCTGCACCCCCGCAGGCCCCGGGACCATAGAGAAGATCTCCGGGAGCGCGCCGCCCTCGGGGTTGGTCACGGAGACCTCGCCCTTCTGCACGTTCACGTACATGCCCGCCACCGTGGGCTCGGCCAGGTTCTGGGTGACGAGCACGCCGTTCGCCGCCTCGTTGGGATACGAGGGGTGCACCGCCACGCCCATCCGCACCGCGAGGTGGTCGATGTTCCAGAACGCGCGCTCCTCGAACGCCGTCCAGTTCCACACCGAGCCCCACACGCGGCAGAGCCTCGTCGACGCCGCCTTGGCGCCGGTCGCGGTCGCGCCCACCGAGGTGTAGAGCCCCGCGCCGCTGAAGTCCGGCAGGTCCTCGGCGTTGGTGCTGGAGCGCAGCCGCACCGGAACGTTCCCGAGCGACGCGACGCGGGCATCGAGGGCCTGGGCGAAGGAGGGATCGACCGGCAGGGCGCAGAAGAGGTCGCGGACCGCGGCCAGCGTCGCGAAGCGCAGCGAGGAGCCGGTCTGGAACCCCGGGTCCGCGAGCAGGCGCTCGAGGAGCTGGCCCACGGTCTCGTCCGTCGCGGACGCGGGCGGAGCGAGCAGGGCCGCGACCGCATCGCAGGTCGCTTGCGTGCGGCCCGCGGTCACACAGCTCGCACGCGCCGAGGCGATCGCCCCGGGCGTCGTCTTCGTCCCGTCGAGGAAGGCCTGGTAGTGGGCGAAGGGGATGGCGAAGCCCTGCGGCGCAATTCCGGGGAGCAGCCGCGAGAGCTCGGCGAGGTTCGCCGCCTTGGCGCCGACGGACTTCGAGTCGGAGAAGCCCAGCGACGCGAAGTCCGTGAGCCCGGTCCGTGTCAGGTCCGCCTCCGGGACCAGCTTCGGCCGCTCGGTGCGCGCCTTCCAGTACGCATCGGCCTCCGCGAGCGTCGCCTCCGCGAGGGTGAACGTCCCGGCCTTGACCTCGAAGCGCACCAGCTTGCCCAGGAGCGGCGCGACCCGCGGGTCCTTCGAGGCGCCCACCAGCGCCAGGTTCGGCGTCCCGCGCGCGCGGGCGGCCACGTTCACGTGGGCGAGCGGGGTCTGCAGCTCCTCGGTGATCGACCCGCCGACGATGGGCAGCTCGTTGGGCAGCCGGGTGAGCACCACCACGTCGCGGAAGGAGACCGGCTCGACGGCGAGCTGCTCGGGGGTGAGCAGCCGCAGCGTCCCGAACGCCACGCCAGGATTGAGCGTCTGCTGGCTCACCCCGCCGTACAGCTCCAGCCGCGAGAGCCACGGGACTCCCGCGCCGGCGAGCGTCCGTCGCGCCGTGGAAGCCTGCGACTCCTGGGTCGCACCGGCCGGAAGGTAGAACACGACGCGTGCCTCGCCCCGCCACGGCGAGAAGGCCACCATCCGCTCCGAGAGCAGAGTCAGCGCGGTCGCCGCCTGGTCCGGCGTGAGGTCGTCGCTGGGGAAGAACTCGACGGTGAAGGGGCTCGCCACGCCGCGGACCACGGGGCCGGGACGGTAGAGGACGCTCCCCGCCATCGCCCGCCGCGCCGCGCCGCGGTAGGTCTGCGCCACGAACTCCGAGGAGGTGAGGCTCCGGCCGAGCACCCGCCGCACGAAGTCGAAGTGGATGGGGTGCTTGGGCGTGTTCTGGAAGTAGACCTGCGGCTCGGCGTCGAGGCCCTCCAGGTAGAACTTGACTACCTCGACCGGGCCCAGCTCGTCGGAGGACTTCCAGGCCAGCGCGGAGAAGTCCGCGAGCGTCGCCTCGGGTCCGAAGCCGGTACGGTAGTCGGCGTTCGCCACTGGGGCCGGGAGAGCCGAGAGCTCCAGCACGACGTCTGCGCGATCCTTCGCAAACACCGGCGTGACACGGGCGCGCTGCGTCCGGAGGCCGGGGCTGCGCACGGTGATGCCCAGCTCCAAAGCGCGCAGGGCGAGCGTCGCCTGCCCCTCGCTGCCGCAGGTCCATGCCTCGCTCGATCGGTCCGCCACAGCTCCGTCACGGCACGTGACCCCGAGGATCTCCTGGCCCTCGACGTCGGCGAGCACCTCGAAGCTTCCGAGCGGGCCCTCGGCCCCGCGCACGGCGAAGAAGATCTGCCCTGCCTGCGGAGCCGAGCTGCATGAAGCCAGGCAGAGGGCAGTGAGCATGCCGAGCTGCCGGCTTTCGACGGGATTCATTGTGCCTCTCGGGTCCGATGTCCGACGCGGCGGATCTTTGCAGCCTGCGCGCCATGGCCTTTAGGGCACAATCCTTCGGAACCACGACCGAAATCCAGGCCAGGACCTCTCAGTTTTCTGAGAACGACGGGCGCTGGAGTCGGAGGGAGCGGGGTGGTGGAAGGCCGGGATGCGAGCACGTCGCGAGCCCGCGCAGGCGGGCTTGGTAACCGCAGGCGCGACTTCAGTCGCCAGCCATCGGTCGTCCTCCGTGCCGGCCATTCCTCCGTGCCGGCCAAGAAAACGGCGCAGGCCCCGCGAGGGACCTGCGCCGGATTCGACCTGGTGTCGTCAGCCGGCTACTTCACTTCCGCCGCGAACGCCGCCGGGGAGAGCGGAGCGCCGGTGGAGGACTGAACGAACTCCGGCCACTTCTCGCTCATGCCGGGCTTGAAGATCTTCTGCTTGAGGAAGTCGCCGAAGTCCTTGCGGCCATTGAAGGAGAGCGCTGAGGCCGGGCCGGTGTGGTTCGCCATCTTCGCGAACTGGCCACGGAGCTGGGCGGCGAAGAGCTCTCCGAGCACGTAGTTGTGGTAGTAGACCGGCGCGATCGTGAAGTGCGGCTTCGAGGCCCAGTCCGGCGCGTTGCGGTTGGCCGGGCGCTTCAGGCCCTGGTAGCGCTCCGCGGTGTCCCACCACAGCTTGTTCAGGTCCTGGTCCGGGTTGGCGTAGAGCGCCTTCTCGAAGCGCAGCATCACCAGACCCCAGCGCACGAAGATGAGCTGCTCGCGGCGGCGCTGCTCGAGGATGTCCTTCTCCATCTTCGCGAGCTTCTTCTCGTCGGCGCCGGCGTAGGCCTTGAGCCACCCGGGGTTCTTGGCCAGCGCGCCGAAGAGCATCGCCACCGCCTCGGTGGTGAAGATGTGCGAGCTCTCGCGCAGGTTGTAGGTCAGGGACTGGTCGATGCCGGTGTAGTAGAGCGCGTGGCCCATCTCGTGGAGCATCGTCTCCATCCAGTCGACGGTGGGCTTCACGTTGAGCAGCATGCGCACGTCGTCCTTGCGGTCCATGGTGATGCAGAACGCGTGCTGGTTCTTGCCCTCGCGCTCGTAGAAGTCGCTGCGCGCGGAGATGGGCGCCGCGTCGAGGCCGATGTCCGCGTAGAACTTCTCGGCGATGGTGGCGACCTCCTCCTTCTGCTTGCCCTTGAAGAACTCGTCGAGGTCGGCCTTCTCCATGGGCGGGGCGTCCTGGAAGAAGGGGTTGGTGTAGTGCCAGGGCATGACCTGGTCGGGCTTGACCTTGAAGCGCTTGCCCACCTCGGCGTCGAGCTTCTTCTTCATCGCGGCGAAGGGCTCGTCGGTGAGCTTCTCCAGCTCGTCGAAGATGGCGAGGAGCTGCTTGGGGTCGTGCTCCTGCAGGCGCACCTGCATGTCCCAGTAGTCCTCGTAGCCCAGGGACTTCGCAGCCTCGTTGCGGACCTTGGCGAGCGCGACGATCTTCTCGGAGACCTGCGCGCCCACGGCCTTGCTGGCCTCCCAAGCCGCCTGGCGCTTCTTCGAGTCCTTCTCGGTCGCGAGGATCTTGAGCAGGTCGTTGTTGGTGAGTTTCTTGGGCTCGGCGACGGGCTTGCCCTTGGCAGCCTTGTCCGCGGGGAGCTCGGCGCGGAAGACGTTGAAGGTCTTCTCGATGTCGGCCTGGGCCTCGGACATCGCCTTCAGGGTGGCCTGGGGGAGCTGGTTGCCCTTGAAGGCGAGCTGGGCCAGTTCCAGCGAGCGGACGGTGGCGGGAGCGAGGCGCTCCTTGGACTCCAAGAGCTTGTTGATCTCCTGGTAGCGGGCGGCGTCGCTGTGCAGCGTCTTCAGCGCGAGGTCAGCCTTGGCGGCAGCGTCGAAATCCTCGGTCTTGCCGCTGTTGGCGGCGGTCCAGTAGGCGAGCGCGGCGGTGTTCTCGGCCTTGGCGAGGTCGGCGAGGTAGCCCTCGAGGAACTTGCCCGCCAGCTCCTGCGGGGTCGGCGGCGGCGGAGCCTCGACCTGCGCAGGAGCCTCCTCGGTCTTCTTGGGCTCGGGAGCCGGCTTGGACGACGCGCACGCCTGCGCGAGCGCGAGGCCTGCGATCGCTGCGGTGATGAAGAGGAAACGGGTTCGCATGCTGCCCTCTTGTGGTTGGAGAGACTGTTCCGCGCCCCCCAGCGGCCGCGGAGGGCGCCCATCTTGCGTCAACGGCCTCGGGCAGGCGTCGGAATTTTTCGGGGCGCGGGGCGTGGTGTCACGGAACGGTCACGCCTGCGACCGAACGGCCGGACGCTGCGACCACTCTTCGGCAATTGAGGGTCCGCTTGAGGACGCCCGCCTCCACAGGGCGCCTGGCCTTCATCAACAACTGAAGAGCACCCTGGGTGCTGGGCGGGCGGGACGCGCGGGACGCCCGCCCCACAGGACAGATCACCCATCCATCCGCTTGATCTGCGTATCCGCGGGCGGTTCGATCTTGAAGGCCTCGATCCCGAACCCGCTGTCCTGCTTCGGGTTGGTGAAGGTCATGTGGTTCTCGGAGCCGTCGGGATCGACCACCACCGAGGCCTTCACCGAGAACGTCTTGGGGTCGAGCAGGAAGAACACCTTCTGGAAGCGCGGGTCGGCGACCTTCGGGGTCAGCTCCAGCGCGATGCCGTCCTTCAGGTCCTTGCGGGTCGCCCGGGTGATGCGGAACTCGCGGTCGAGCCGGCCCTGGCCCCAGAGGAAGGTGATGGACGCCGAGAGTCGGTCCGCAGCGATACGCGAGACGGTGAGCAGCTTCGCCGCCTGGTCGTATGCGTAGACCTTCTCGTTCGAAACGACGAAGACCTTCACGTCGGGCTTGGCGTAGTCCCACCGCATCGACCCGCCCTGCTTCATGAACTTCATCTTCCCCGTCGCCTCGGTCTTCCGGCCGAAGGTCTTGTACGTGTAGGTCTGCTTGAAGTCGGCCTGGAAGTCCTTGAGTCCCTCGTAGAACCGCTGCATCGCCTCCACGGCCTTGGCGATCTCGGGATCGATGGGCGCCTTGTCCTGCACCACCACCAGGTCCTTCTCGTCCTTCTTCTGCTCCGGCTTCTTGTCCTCGACCTTCTGGTCCGCCTTCTTCTCCTCGGCCTTCGGAGCCGAGGCGGCGGGCGAGGCGAGTGCGCCCAGGAGCAGGACCAGCGAGAGCGGCGACATCGAAACCTCCGGAAACGAAGAGCGAATCAGCCCTTGGACGGGCGAGCGGCGGCGTGCTTCAGGGGCAGGCCGAGACGGTGGCGGGGCTTCACTGCCTTGGAGAAGAACTTCTCCTGCAGCGCCGCCGCCTCAGTCTCGCCGAGATCACCGGATTTCCCGAACGACTGCAGGCGCTTGAAGACCAGGTGCGAGAGGCAGATGGCGGTGGCCACGGAGATGTTGAAGCTCTGCGAGAACCCCATCATCGGGATCTTGAAGTGCAGATCGCACTGGTCGAGCATCTGCCGCGTGACGCCGGTCTTCTCGGTCCCGAACACCAGCGCCAGCGGCCGGTCGATGGGGAGGTCGAACAGCGAGACCGCGCGCTCGCCGAGATTGGTGGCGGCCAGGAGGTACCCGCGCTGCTTGAGGAGCGAGAGGCAGCGTCCGCTCTCGCGGTAGAGCGAGAGGTCGAGCCACTTCTCCGCGCCCTGGGTGATCTTCGGGTTCGGGTGGAACGCGAAGTTCCGGGTGATGGCGTGGACCTCCTGGATGCCGAAGGCCTCGCAGGAGCGCAATACCGCCGCGATGTTGTGCGGGTCCTCGAGGTCCTCGAGCACGACCACGATGTTCCGGGTGCGGTTGGCCACGACCTCCTCGATGCGGCGCTTGCGCTCGCTCAGCAGGAAGTCCTCGGGCTGGATGGATCGGGGCGTGGACACGGGCCGCAAGCTAGCAGGCGCGCCGACGTGCAACCACTGGCCTGCACGGCCACCCTTCCCAGAACCTGAAGTCCGGGGCCTTCCGGGTTAGGCTCCAGCAGCCACCGACCCCCGGAGACGCGCATGGACGTCGAAGCCACCAAGAAGGAAGTCATCGGCGAGGCCTACCGCTACCTCACCCAGATCGCCCTCGAGCTCGAGGCCTCGGCGACGGGAGCCAAGGCCGCCGCCACCCTGATCCAAGGAGAGGACCCCACCGCCGCCCAGGGCGCGGTCCAGCAGATGTACGCCCGCCTCGACGAGGCCCGCGACCTGGTGCAGCGCTTCCAGAAGACCATCAACGAAGCCGTCGCCCGCGTGCAGCGCTGATGGCCGAGGCCGCGCCCCGCCCTCCCGAGCGCTACGCCCTGGGCACCCTGGACATTCTCGAGGCCGAGGCCATCCACGTGATGCGCGAGGTGGCCGCCGAGTTCGAGCGCCCGGTGATGCTCTACTCGGTGGGCAAGGACTCTTCGGTGATGGTCCACCTCGCCCGCAAGGCCTTCTTCCCCGGGCGCCTCCCCTTCCCGTTGCTGCACGTGGACACCTCGCTCAAGTTCGCGGAGATGTACGAATTCCGCGACCGCTTCTGCGAGGGGCTCGGGCTGGACCTGCGCATCTACCGCTACGAGAAGGCGCTCGCGGAGGGGGTGAACCCCTGGGACCTGGGCACCGTGCGCTGCTGCGCGCAGCTCAAGACCCGCGCCCTGCTCGAGGCCCTGCGCGAGGGTGGCTACGACGCGGCGCTCGGCGGGGCGCGCCGCGAGGAGGAGCGCTCGCGTGCCAAGGAGCGCGTCTACTCAGTCCGCGACGCCCACGGCCAATGGGACCCCAAGGCCCAGCGCCCGGAGCTGTGGAGCCTCTACAACGGGCGCATCGCCCCGGGCGAGAGCGTGCGCGTCTTCCCGCTCTCGAACTGGACCGAGCTCGACGTGTGGCGCTACATCGAGCGCGAGCGCATCCCCGTGGTGCCCATGTACTTCGCGCGCGAGCGGGAGATGGTGGAGCGGGGCCCGCTGCTCATCCCCGTCGGCCCCGCGACCCGCCTGCTGCCCGGCGAGCAGTCGCGGCCGGTGACCTCCCGCTTCCGCACCCTGGGCTGCTACCCCTGCACGGGCGCGGTCCGTTCGACGGCCACCACCGTCCCCGAGATCATCGCGGAGCTCGCGGAGGTGGACGTCTCGGAGCGCATCACGCGGGTCATCGACCACGACACCGACGGCTCGATGGAGCAGAAGAAGCGCGAGGGCTACTTCTGAGTTGTGGGTCGAGGCGCGCGGGCAGATCCACGGCGAGCCGAGTTCACGAGGGGCGCGTCCCAGGAAGACCCAACCCGGCCAAGCGTCGGCCGGAGGAACCGTGCGCCGGGAGCCCACCTAGCAGGCCACGCCGGAACCGTCCGGATTCCGAGCGGTTGGCCCGACCGGCTTGGGGTGGTTTGGGAGGGACGGCGTCCTTACTCTTCTGCATCCCCATGCGAAGGGGGGGGGGCCCATGCGCCGACCGCACCTCTCACTCCACCCTCTCTGGTTCATGCTCCTTCTGGTGACCGCGTGCGGCGGCTGCAAGCGCGCGCCGGAGCGAATCCCCATCGCGCTGATGACCAAGCTGCAGTCGGGCTCGGTGGTGGGGATGAGCGAGGTGAACGCCGCCCGTCTCTACCAGGAGGACCACCCCGACTCGCGCTTCGAGCTGGTGCCCTTCGACGACAACTGGAAGCCGGACCAGGCCGTGGAGGCGCTGGGCCAGGTGGAGAAGCGCGGCATCCGCCTGCTCATCACCAGCCACACCTCCACCTGCGCCGTGGCCATCCGCGACGAGGTGAACCGCAAGCGGATCCTCACCTTCGTCACCGGGGCCACCAGCAACGAGCTCAGCGGCCGCGACGACTACATCCTGCGCAACGTGCCCGACCTCGCCCAGGAGCAGCAGCGCATCGCCGAGCACGTGAACGGCCTTCCGGGCCGGCGGGTGCTGGTCCTCCAGGACGTCGAGAACCTGGCCTACACCGGCCCCGCGCTCGCGTCCTTCAGCTCGCACCTGCGAGACCGGGAGCTGGTCGGGCCGGTGACGCTGCGGGCCGGGGCCCTCGACGTCGACGCGATCGCCCGTCAGCTGGCTGGCCTGGAGTTCGACACCGCCTACGTCCTGGTCGGCGGCTACAACCCCAGCGCCGGGACGCTCGCCCAGCTCGTCGCCGCCCGCCAGCCGAAGACGCCCACGCTGTTCACCCCCTGGGTGCGCTCCAACCAGCTGGTCGAGCGCGCGGGCGGGGCCATCGCCCACTGCATCCTCCCCTCGCACTACCCTCCCCGCGCCACGTCCCCGGCGCTGGACGCGTACCTCACCCGCTTCCGCCACCAGTTCGGCTACACCCCCACGGCGGTGAGCCTCAACGTCTACGGGATGCTCGAGATCCTCGGGCAGGCGGTGGCGCGCGGGCACACGACCCCGGAGGCCATCCGCACGCTGCTCCTCTCCGGCGAGGCCTTCCCCACCCGCTTCGGCCCGGTGCGCTTCACGCCCACTGGCGACGTCGAGGCCCCGCTGTACTTCATCGAGGACATCCAGCGCGAGTTCGCCGAGCCCTGACGTGAGACTGCTGCGATCTCTCAATGGGCTGTTTTTGGCCCTGGAGTTCACCACCCTGCTCGCCGGGGCGGTGCTCCTCACCTTCGGCCTGCGAGGGCTGCAGGAGCGCGTGCGCAGCTCGTTCCTGGAGCGGCAGCAAGCGGAGATCGACAAGGTCGACCTCCTCGCGGAGATGCTGCTCTCCGAGAAAAAGCGCACCTTCGAGGCCTTCCTCGCCGCCGGGGACGGGGAGCGCCTGGTGGGCTTCCTCTCCGGGTTCTCGGACGTGTACCGGCTGGACGAGCGGCTCCGGGTCGCCTCCATCGTGAAGAAGGAGCCGGAGAGCGCCCTCTTCGTCGGCTACGACCTGGCCGCCAGCCGGCTCGGGCACTTCGTCTCGGAGGTCACCGACCAGGCCCCTGTCTTCGCCGGGCTCGACCGCTCCATCGAGAGCGAGCAGCTCAGCCTCTTCCTCTGCGCGCGCAGCGGCGCCGGGTGGCTGGTCGCGCGCATCGGGCTGGAGAAGCTGGAGGCGGACATCGGGCGGCTGGCGGCGCTGCTCTCGAGCACGCTCGTCCTCGCGACCCACGACGGCTACGTGCTCTTCGCCACCCGCCAGGACTTCCCGGTGGACATCCTGCCGCCGGGCCGCGACCGCTCGCTGGAGCTGGAGGGCACCCGCTTCTTCTACGCGCGGCGGCCAAGCCGGGTGCTCAACGCAGACGTCGCGGTGCTCACGCCGGAGAGCCAGATCTACTCGGCCCTGGCCTCGATCACCTCGTTCATGCTCGCCGCGGCGGCGCTGCTGGTCGCGCTGCTGGCGGCGAAGACGCTGCTCGAGCGCCGCCTGGTCGTGCGGCCGCTGGCGGAGCTGAGCGCGCTGATGGACCGCTTCCAGGTGGACGCGCCAGCCCCAAGGCCCTCGAGGGGGATGCTCTGGCTGCGGGAGTCGGAGTCGGTCTTCCGCCGGTTCCTGGACCTCGCCGACCGCATCCGCACCGAGGTCCGGCGCCTGCGCGAGAACGAGTCCCGCCTGCACAACGAGCGGCAGCGGCTGGCGGTGACCCTGCGCAGCCTGGGCGACGGGGTGGTGGCGACGGACACGGCGGGCGCGGTGATGCTGCTGAACCCCTCGGCGGAGGTGCTCACCGGGTGGCCGGCGGCCGAGGCGCAGGGGCAGCCGCTGGCCGAGGTGCTGGCCCTCTCCGGGGCCGAGGTGAGCGTCGCGGAGCTGCTTGCCGCGGTGCTCGGGGAGCGGCGTGGCATCCGCCCGGAGGGGCTGCCGGTGCTGCGCGGCCGCGACGGCGTGCAACGAGGCATCGCCCTGAGCGGCGCGCCCATCATCGACGACTCCGGCGCCGCCATCGGCGCCATCGTGGTCTTCCGCGACGTCACCGAGCGCCGGCGCTTCGAGGGCGAGCTGGCGCGGATGCGGGCGTACCTGAAGCACGTCATCGACGCCATGCCCTCGCTGCTGGTCTCGGTGGACGAGCGCGGGCAGGTGCGGGAGTGGAACGCGGCCGCGGAGCGGGAGACCGGCGTGCCCGCCGCGGCGGCGCTGGGCCGCCCGTTCTGGGAGGCGTCGCCGATGCTGGCCGAGTTCCAGGAGGCGCTCCCCTCGGTCCTCGCCGCCACCGGCCCGCGGGAGTGGACCCGCACCTTCACGCGGGAGTCGGAGGTGCGGCACCAGGCGGTGGCGCTCTTTCCGCTGCGGACCAACGGCGACCGGGGCATGGTCATCCGCCTCGACGACGTGACCGCGCTCGCGCACAAGGAGCAGCAGCTGCGCCAGGCGCAGAAGATGGAGACCCTGGGGACGCTGGTGGGAGGCCTCGCGCACGACTTCAACAACGTGCTCGCGGGCGTGGTGAGCGCGGCCTCGCTCTTGCGCGACGAAGTGGACACCCGGGGGACCATCACCCCCGCGGAGCTGAACGGCTACCTGGACCTCATCGAGCACTCCGGGCAGCGGGCGACCGACATGGTGCGGCAGATGCTGGCCCTGGCGCGGCGTCAGGACCTGGCCTTCGCGCCGCTCGACCTGAACGAGTCGCTGCGCCAGGTGGTGGCCATCTGCCGCAACACCTTCGACAAGAGCGTGGCTCTGGCCGTCCACTTCGCCGAGGAGCCGGCGGTGGTGAAGGCGGACGCCGGGCAGCTCGAGCAGGTGCTGCTCAACCTCTGCGTCAACGGGATGCACGCGATGACGCTGATGCGGCCCGCGGGCGAGGCCCCGGGCGGGACGCTCACCGTCCGGGTGTACCCGCTGGTGGCCGACGCGACGTTCTGCGCCGCCCACCCGCGCGCGAGGGAGGGCGCGTACTGGGTGGTGGAGGTGGTGGACACCGGGGTGGGGATGAGCGAGGCGACGCAGGCGAAGATCTTCGACCCCTTCTTCACCACCAAGGACAAGGGCTCGGGCACCGGCCTGGGCCTGACCATGGCGTACAACATCGTCGAGCAGCACCAGGGGTGGATCTCGGTGTGGTCCCAGCCGGGGCGAGGGTCGCGGTTCTCGGTGTACCTGCCGCGCGCCGAGGCGGCGCCCGCGGCAGTGGCGGCGGCAGCGCCGAAGGTCCAGAGCGGCCAGGGGACCATCCTGGTCATCGACGACGAGCCGCTGCTGCGGCGCCTGGCCGCGGCCATCCTGCAGCGTGCGGGCTACCGGTTCCTCCTGGCGGACGGAGGAGAAGAAGGGCTGCGGCTGTTCCAGGAGAAGCGCGGGGAGATCTCGGCGGTGCTCCTCGACCTGTCGATGCCGCACATGTCCGGCGCCGACACCTTCCGCGAGCTGCGCAAGCTCGACCCGGAGATCAAGGTGCTGCTCTCGTCCGGGTTCCGGCACGACGAGCGCGTGGACGCACTGCTCGCCGAGGGCGTGAAGGGCTTCCTGCAGAAGCCGTTCACCGTGGCCACGCTCTCCCAGGCGCTGCGGGAGCTGCTGCAGGGAGGGTGAGTGAGTGAGTGATGCGCCGGCTTGGAGGGGGCCGCACTCCAGGGCTACCATCCCGCGCCTGGAGGTCGTCCATGAGCCGGCAGTACCTCGAGACCCTGGCTGTCGAGAACTACGGGTGCGTGAAGCAGGCGCAGCTCCGGCTCACGCCCCTGCACGCCTTCATCGGCCCCAACGACGCCGGAAAGAGCACCCTGCTCCGCGCGGTCCGCGACCTCGCGCGGTACTGGAGCGAGACCCAGCGGCCGGCGTTCAGCACCCCCGACGGGTTGCTTGCTGCCACGGCGTCCACGGGAGAGACCGTCCGGCTCAGGCAGACCGGAGGAGATCTCCGCGATGTCCAGGCGCCACCTCGGCCCTCCCTCGGCTGGCTCGCAGGAGCATCCCTCTTCCGGCTCGATCCGGACGCGCTGCGCCAGCCTGCACCCCTCATCCCGGCCGGGCAGCCGATCAGGTTCGCCGACGAGCGCGGCTCGGGCCTGCCTGCGGTCCTCGACGCCCTGCGCGACCGGAACGACGGCAGCTTCGAGGCCATCGACAAGCTGCTCTGCGCGCTGTTCCCGACGGTCCGGCGTCTGCAACTCGCCCGGAATCCCCAGGGGAATGGCAAGCAGGTCCAGGTGGAGCTGACCAGCGGAGTCCAGGTTCCGGCAGAAGGCCTGAGCGAGGGGATGCTGTACCTCCTGGCCTTTGCCGCCCTGGAGCGGGTGGATCGCACGCCCATCGTCCTCGTCGAGGAGCCCGAGAACGGGTTGCATCCCGCACGGATCGGGGTGGTGATGAAGACGCTGCGCGCCATCTCCCAGACGACCCAGGTCCTGGTGGCCACGCACAGCCCCCTGGTGATCAACGAGCTCTCGCCGAACGAGGTCACGGTCGTGACCCGGTCCCCGGAGCAGGGGACGCAGACGCGGCTGCTGGGCGAGACCCGCAACTTCGCAGAGCGGTCGAAGGTCTACGCCCTGGGCGAGCTCTGGCTGGCCTACGCGGACGGCACCAGCGAAGAGGCACTGGTCGCCCCATGATCCAGGTCATGCTCGCGGGAGAGGGCCGGAACGAGCTGGGGGATTGGGCGGACCACCCCAGCTACCGCAGTGGCCGGACGGGAGTCCTGGAGGCCCTCGCACGGAAGGTCCGCGCCGAGGGCTGGACCGTCGCCGAGGGCGTGCAGTGGAAGCACCTGCGCAAGTTCGTCGCCGGAGCCAAGGGCGACGGAGACAGGAAGAACGTCGAGCGCCTGCTGCTTCGCGCGCGTGAGCTCGGGTGCGACGTCGTCGTGTTCTCGAGGGACACGGACGGCCAGACGGAACGGCGCGCAGACATCGAGAGAGCCATCGAGGCGCACGAGCGGGGTCCGCTCCCGACCCCACGAGTCGCGGGCGGGGTCGCCGAGCCGAAGCTCGAGGCGTGGATCCTCGCCCTCGCAGGCGCCACCCACAGCGAAGACCGCGGCCACCTGCTCGAGCGGCTCGCGGAGCTGGGGGTGGGAGAGAAGGACACTCGCGCGATGGTCGCGGTCGTGGAGCGCGCAGACCTCGAGCACCTTCCCGCCGACGCCCTCTCCCTTCACTCCTGGCTCGGGAGGGCACGCACAGCCCTGCTCGATCCTGCCGGCTCCACCCGCTGACCCTCAGCGGGGCACCACCGCGAACTGCGGCTCCTTCGCGTAGTCGGGCTTCACCGGCCGCTCGATGAACCGCTTCCACGCCTCGGCGGCTCCGGCGACCCCCGACCCCGCCGCGACCGCGAGCGCCGGCTGCATGTTGGACGGGTAGCCCTCGGCCGAGTCCGAGTAGCCGGTCATCTCGCCCGCCTTCCAGGTCCGTCCGTCCCGAGCCGTCAGCCAGTCGGCCATCGCCTGGCTGCCGCACTCCTTCTCCCGGTACTTCCCCGCAGCGTTGCTCGGGTCGCCGATGGTGGCCTCCCACGCCTGGGCGAAGGTCGTGTAGAGCGGCCCGTCCTTCACGTCGCGGACCATCAGCGAGTACGCGGCCCCGTCGATCCAGCAGTAGCCGGGGGCGACCATGCGGCCGATGGGGAAGCGGGCCTTGTACGCCAGCAGCGGCTTCGCCTGGTCGAACCCCAGCTCGACCGCGTGGCCCACCGCCCAGGTGAAGAAGTCGTCCTGCCAGGGCGCGACGCCACGGCCGTCGGAGTAGGCGAAGGCGTAACCGTCGGTGACGATGCCCAGCGCGTGGTCGTGCTCCGGCAGCGCGTGACGCTCGACCCAGTACTGCAGGTTGTTCTGGAGCCGGGTCGTGAAGTTGGCCTTCTGCGGGTCCGCGTCCGGGACCACGTAGGCGGCCTCCGCCAGCGTCCGCAAGGACCACGCCTGCCCGCGCACCTGGTCCGACTTGAAGAGCCCCTTCCCCGCGCCGCGGTAACCGGGGTTGCTCTGGAAGAGGTTCCAGTTCGCCCAGAACTGCAGCTCCTCGAGGTAGTAGCGATCGCCCGTCACCAGGTACGGCACGTAGACCAGCGCCGGCTGGTGCGACGAGTCGGGCGTGTACGGGCTCTTGCAGACGCCGCCGCACGCGGGGAATGCCTCCTGCTTCTTGGTCACGGGGTTGTAGGTGTCGCCCGGGTTCCCCAACAGCGTCATGTACGGGTACTCGTCCAGCGTCACCGGGCGGCCGGTCTGCTCGTTGCGGTAGTGGATGGGCCAGCTCCCCGCCCCGTCGGCGGCGGCCAGCATCGCGCGGCGCGCCCGCGCGTCCATCGACAGCACGTACAGCGCGATCCAGCTCGGGGCCGGGCCGATGTCCGGGCGGCCTCCGGTCTGGGGCATGTACGCGGTCGCCAGCCCGATGCCCATCGGCTCGATCTCGCCCTTCCCGGCGAGCGCCTCGAGCGCGCTCTCGGCGGGCACGAGCGCAGGGTCCCAGTGCGGCACCGCGCCGCTGGCGAGCAGGTACTTCGTCTGAAGCTTCACGCCCACCTTGGGGTCCTCGCCGAGCCAGAGCGTGCGGCGCCAACGGGCGTGGGTGTGGTGCTCCAGCGCAGCGCGGCTCCACGCCGGCTGGCCGCCCACGGTCACCGCCGCGTCGTAGGTCACGTTCTGCGGCGCCGCGACGTACGACCAGCCGTTCTCCACCACGACGTCCACGCGCGCGAGGGAAGGACCGTAGGCCCGCACGTCGAAGCGCGCGGCGAGGTGCGGGTGCGCCGAGGCGCCGTTCGAGAGCGGCGCGGCGACCGCCCACTCGGTCACCAGCGGTCCCTCGAGCCAGCGCGCGGGGGTCGCCTGCTGGAGCAGCTCCTTCGCCGAGGCCTTCCAGGTCCCGCCAGCGAGCGTCAGCGCCACCTCGGCGTCGAAGCCCTGCGCGAGCAGCGGCGCCAGATCGATCGGCGGATCGGCGGTTGCGGCCCCAGTCGTAGCCACCAGCTCGACCCGCACCGAGCCCTTCGCAGGGAGCGACGGCAGCCTCACCGTGAGCACCGCGTGGCGCAGCGAGCCATCGGCGTGCTTCGCCTTCACGTCCGCCTGCAGCGGCACCCCCGCGCCCAGGGCGATCCGTCCCGCCACGCGTGACCCGGCGGGGACGTGCCCCGGCGCGAAGACCTGCGCGAAGGTCACCGGCACGCCGATGCGGTCCGCTGTCCCCCCGCTCTCGTCCACGAACTCCACGGTGGTCAGAGTCGTCCCCTCGGGCGGGGTCAGCGGTCCAGTGTCGGGCGCCGAGGCGTCGACACCCAGAGAGCCGGCGTCGGCGAGTTCCTCCGTCGGCCCCGCGTCCGGGGGCGTGCGCTCGCTGGTGACGGTACAGGCCATCAGCCCGAGCGCGAGCGCGCAGGCGGGGACACGAAGGGAGTGCATGGCGATCCTCTGGCGAGTCGGGGAGCTACCGGCCGGCGTCACGGGACGGCGGTGGAGTGGCCGCGTCGGTCGCTCCAGCGTCGGCCGGGGCCGGGGCTGCGACCCCAGCGTCAGCCGCGCCCGAAGCGGGCTTCGCAAGCTCCGCCTCCAGCGCCTTGCCGAAGGCGAGCACGCCCTTCACGTACGCGTCCTCGTGGTTGTAGTCCCACACCGCCTTCTCGGCGCTCTTCGCGTACCCGTGCTTCTCGAGGTAGTTGGCGATGGAGGCGATGGAGTCCGGGAAGGTGAAGAGGTCGATCTTGCCGTCCCCATCCCCGTCCTCGGCCCAGCGCAGGCTGGCGGGCATGAACTGCGGGAAGCCCAGCGCGCCGGCCCAGCTGCCCTTGGGGGTGAGCGGGTCGATGCCCCGGGCCTTGCACTGCCGCATCAGCGCGAGCAGGTTCTTGCGTGCGCGGGCGTGGATGGTCTTCACCCGCTCCTCCTGCCGCGCCGGGTCGATGAGCGTCTTCTCCGCCTTCCGGGCCATGGCCACCGCGCTCGCCTCCTGAATGAAGAAGGCCTGCGAGGTGAAGGCGTTGAAGGCCACGTAGTCCCCGGTGATGGTGCCCAGCCGCGACTCCCACATCAGGATGCCCACGATGGTCCCGCGCGGGACGCCGTGCGCCTTCTCGTGCTTCTCGAGCAGCGCCGCCTGCTCGCGGGCGAACTTCACTCCAGCCTGGACGCGCTCGGGCTTGAGGAACAGGGCCATCAGGTCGAGGTGGTCCTTGCGCTGCCGCTGGATCATCGATGGCGCGACGATGGAGACGGTCTTGTCGCCGTAGATCAGCTCTGCGCGCGGGTCGTCGAGGACCTTCGAAGCCTCCTCGGCGGTGAGCGGCGCCTCGCCGGGGTTCACCGCAGGGGCAGCGAGGTCCTTGAGCAGCTGCTCGCGCAGCGCTGTGCCCTTCCCCAGCTTCGCGGAGAGCTTCCAGGTCGCGGGCACCTCTGGGTCGAAGGCCTTGGGGTCCTTCTTGCCCTTGGCGGCGGGCTGGGCGTCCTTCGGCGTCGCGGGAGACTTCGTGGCCTTCGCCGTCGCAGGCCTCACGTCCGGCTTCGCCTGGGCCTTCGCCCCGGACGCCGCCGCACCGCCCTCCTTCGCCGGAGGAGCGGACTTCGCTTCGGGTGCGGGTGCCGCAGGCGGCTCGGCGGCGTGCAGCGCGGCCGGACCGAGAAACGAAAGAAGTGCAAACAGCGAAAGAACCGAACCGGTCTTCAGAGGGAGAAACGGCGCGCGCATTTAGCAGATCCCAGGTGTCGCAGGAAAGGGGGTGACCGTTTTCACTCTAGCTTCCCTCTGGGCGCGTCTCGATTTTTTGCTACAGGCCCGAGGCAACAGGTGTATCGTCCCCGCAGCTTTTCGCTCGGGGACGGGGGGTCGTTGCTCGCTCCGGGCGCTGAACGGAAGAGAAGCCGGAACGAACCAGGGAGGAGTCCACAGATGCCGAAGACCGCGAAGAAGACCGCCCGCAAGCCGAACGCCGCCTTCATGAAGCCGATGCAGCCGGACGCCGCTCTCGCCGAGATCGTTGGCGAGAAGGCGATCCCCCGCACCGAGATCACCAAGAAGGTCTGGGCCTACATCAAGAAGAACGGCCTGCAGGACAAGAAGGAGAAGCGCAACATCAACGCCGACGAGAAGCTCCAGAAGGTCTTCGGCGGCAAGAAGCAGGTCACGATGTTCGAGATGACCAAGCTCGTGAACAAGCACCTGAGCTAGTCGTCCCTCGCGCGGCGCTCCGGCGCCCGCGGCGAAGAGGCCCGCCGGCCGAGAGGCCGCGCGGGCCTTCTCGTATCCTCGGCGCTGCGTCGGGGAGCCGGGCGGATTAGAGACCCGAAGTGATCACCATTCCCAAAGGCCGCAGCCTCACTCAGGGCGACACCGGCGAGCCGCTGGGCCCCGAGGCGAAGCTGTTCGCCCACCTGCGCGGCTTCTCGGGCCAGGTGAAGGGAGTGCTCCCCGAGGGCATCCTCAAGCAGCTCGAGCAGCGGCGCCCCGGCAGCACCCCGGCGCTGCGCGCGCACCTGCTCCCCCCGTTCTCGGACTGGGTGGAGCGCGGCGTGGTGCCCAGCGACTGGTACCCCGAGACCTTCATGTGCGCGATGGTCCGCGCCCAGTACCGGGTGCTGCCCCCGCGCAGCGTGGAGGAGGAGGTGGACTTCGCGCGCGGGGTGTTCGTCTCCATCGCGAAGACCTACCACCACCTCTTCTGTCGCATGGCCGGCCCGCAGCGCCTGCTGAAGTTCTCGGCCATGGGCTGGGGCATGTACCACACGGTCGGCAAGCTGACCGTCGTCGAGGCACAGGAGCGCCGGGCCCGCGCCACCTTCTCCGGAAACCCCGCCATCCTCGAGCCCGGGTACACCGAGGGCGTCCTCGCGTCCCTCTGGGGCGCCGCTGAGTTGGCCGGGGCGAAGGGCGCCTCGGCCTCCTTCAGCGTGGAACCGCCCGACCGGATTCACGTGGAGCTTTACTGGTAATGCGCATCCGCGACCCCGTCCACGGCACCATCCAGGTCAGCGACGCCGAGAAGGCGGTCATCGACAGCCGCTTCTTCCAGCGCCTGCGCCACGTGCGCCAGCTCGGCTTCGGCGACCTCGCCTTCCCCGGCGCGACGCACACGAGGCACGCGCACTCGCTGGGGGCGATGCACGCCGCGGGGCGCCTCTTCGACGCCGTCTTCGCGCATGAGGACCTGCCCGCGAGCGACCGGGCGCGGATGCGGACCGCCGTGCGCATGGCGGTGCTGTGCCACGACCTCGGGCACCTGCCGCTCTCGCACGCCTCGGAGAGCATCGCCCCACCGCGCGCGAGCCTGCGGCTGCCGTCCTGGCTGGGAGGCGACGTCGGGGCCCAGGCCTCGCACGAGGACTACACCGCGCGCCTGTTGCTCGACTCGGAGCTGACCCCGGTGCTGGCACGGGCCCTGTCGCCCGTGGGCGTGGGCGCCGAGGCGGTGGCGGGGCTGGTGCTGGGGGCCGACCCGCCGGGAGGCCCGGCGTTTGCGTGCGCGGGGCGGGACTACGGGCCGCTCCTGCGGCAGATCGTCTCGGGCGAGCTGGACGCGGACCGCATCGACTACCTCCTGCGGGACTCGCTCTTCACCGGGGTGACCTACGGCCGCTACGACCTCGACTGGATCGTGGAGAACCTGCAGGCTGCGGAGGTGGACAAGCGGGTGCACCTGGCGCTCTCGAAGGTGGCGGTGTTCGCCTTCGAGGACTTCCTGCTCTCGCGCTTCCACATGTTCGTGTCGGTCTACTACCACCACACCAGCGTGAACTTCGACGTGATGCTGCGGCGCTACTACGCCGAGGCGCCGGGGGAGCTCTCGCTGCCCAGCGAGCCCGACGAGTTTCTGGGCTGCGACGACGTGTGGCTGGCGGCCGGGCTGCGGCGGTCGCAGAACCGGTGGGCGCGGCGCATCGTCGAGCGGCGGGGCTACAAGCTGGTGCTGCAGGCCACCGAGCTGGACCGCGACTACGACTTCCCTGCCCTGGAGCGCGCGCTCGCCGCTGCGGGCATCGACCACTTCCGGGTGGACTCGCTGGGAGTGCTCTCGAAGTACTTCGCCGAGGCCGAGGGGCCCTCGCTGTACGTCGTCGACCCGGCGACCGGCGGGGCGACCCCGGTCGCGGAGTACACCCCGCTGTACCAGCGGTACGCGAAGGCCCTGCGGCTCACCCGGCTGTACGTCCTGCCCGAGCAGGCCGAACCGGCGCGCCAGGTGGTGACCCGCGAGCTCGCCGGCTGAGCTCCGATGGGGCTCCCGTGAGGTCCGCCAGGCTCAGTCGCGGAGGGCCTGGGGCGCGCCCCGCAACGCCGCGGCGACCCGGTGTGCGGCGGCCTGACCGGTGGCCAGCGCCCCCTCGGTGCAGGCGATGAGGAAGAGGTACTCCCCGGCGAGGTGCAGCCCCGGGACGTCGTCCAGGTGGTCGCGGAGCAGGCCCTGGATGGCGTTGAACTGCCCGGGCGACTCGAGGTTCACGGCGCGGTTCCAGCGGAAGAGGCGGGTGTGCAGCGGCTCGGCCGGGAACTGGGGGAGGAAGCGGCGCACGTCGTCGATGACCGCCCGCCGACGCTCGGCCTCGCCCATCGCCGAGAGCTTCTCGTCCTCCCAGCCGCGGGTCGCGGCGATCATCACCGCCTTCTCGCCCGGGCGGCTGCCCTTGGCCACGAAGGAGAGCAGGGTGGGCGCGCTCGCCGGGAGCATCAGCACGTGGAAGTCGGCGTCGTCGGGCAGGAAGTGCCGCTCGATGCCGAACTGGTAGTACCAGGTCGAGCTGTACCGGCAGGTCGAGAGCGGCTCGCGGATCGCCGGCGGCAGATCGGGGATGACCTCCCGCGCGGCCACCGCGTCGAGCGCGCAGATCACGTGGTCGGCGGGCAGGAAGCCCTGCTCGGTCTCGACCCCGACCGCGCGCCCGTCCCGGAGCACCACGCGGCGCACCGGCGTCCCGAGCCGCACCCGCTCCTTCACCCGCTCGTAGAGCGTCGAGGTGATCACGCCCATCCCGCCCTCGAGGCTGCACATCCCGCGCATCAGCGAGAACAGCGAGATGGGATGGGCGACCGAGACGTCACGCGGCCGGGCGAGGACCATGGTCGCCAGGAACGGGTGGAAGAGGTGCTCCAGAGCCTCCGGACCCCCGTGGCGCAGCACGAACTCCTCGGTGCTGGTCTCGGAGATCTCCGCGAGCCTCGAGAAGTCGTGGCGCTCGGTGTCCACCAGCTTCCCGAAGCGGCGCAGGGCCAGGCCCAGTCGCGCGAGCTGCGGCCAGGTCCGCCAGGGCAGGCCCGAGACGAGGAAACGGAGGGTCTCGGGCAGGGTCTTGAGCGAGTCCCAGAGCCCGCCGCCGACGCACACGGTGCTCGGCTGCTCGGACAGGCCCCTTTTGGGCAAGCCTGGCACTCCTGCCGCACTGCTCTCTCCATCAGCGCGAAGAGGAAAACAGCGCCGTTCCGCTCGCATCGTCGCGGACCACCTGGAAGTTCCACTCCCCCGGGAGCGCGTCCAGCACCTCTGCACGGATGGTCTCGACGATCCGTGCGAGGTCCTCGCGGGGCAGCTTCTCCTCGATGATGAGTCGCACCGACCAAGCCTGCCGAGGAGGCGGAAAGGTGGGCAGTGCTACCAGGACCCCGGCAGGGACCACACGCCAGGCGAGCACGCCGGGCATCTGGACCAGCGACACCTTCGAGACTGCCATCGCAACCTCCGAGCGAAGCGCCGGACGGGTGCCCGCGCAGTGCCAGGCCTCCAGAATGCCGTGCCAGGCCTTCCGAATGCCTTGGAGTTCCGGGCCGATGGCTCCGAGCGGGAGCTACTGGCCTCCTGCATCGGGAGCCGCCGTCTCGCCCTCCGACGGCTTGATCCAGATGGTGGTGAACGCCATGGCCTCGCCCCAACTGGCGCGAACCTTCTGCATCCCCAAGCACTTCTGGTCCACCTTGCCGTCGCAGAAGAACTGCACCTTTGCCTTGCCGTTCACCACCTCGGACGAAAACTCCCGGGTGTGGTTCGGACCGAGGTTGCCCACGGAGACCGTGAAGAGCACCCAGCCTTTTCCCGGGCTCCCGGCAGGGTCGAAGACGGCTGCAGCGATCTCAGCTGAGTCCACGCCGTCGGCGTAGATGTCCACCTGGGCGCGCTGGAGCACCATCGACGACAGGGGCTCCTCCTCTGGGGTCGAGGAACAGCCGGCGAGCGCCATCGCCGCGAGGACGGCCAGGCTCCGCATGATGGTGGCAGGATGCATCGCAACCCTCCGGAATGAAGACCGCGTGATTGTCCATTGCGCCTCGGGAGGGGGTCAACTTTTCGCCTGTTCGCGGAGGCGCCGTGGTCGACCAGCCGTTCTTCGTTCCTGCAGCCCTCCTGCTGGTCGCATCGCTGCCGCTGGCGCTCGGCATCGTCCCGCGCAACCGCTGGTACGGCGTGCGCACCCGGTTCACCCTCAGCCGCGACGACCTGTGGATCGCCGTGAATCGCTGGGCCGGGATCGGACTGTCGCTCTCGGCCATGGGATACCTGGCGTACGCGCACCGCTGTCCCGCCGCGCCGGGAACGCGAGGAGTGGACCTCTTCCACCCGCACACCTACGTGTTCATGGTCCCGCTGCTCCTCACGGTGCTGGCGACCTGGGGCGTCGAACGCCGGCTCGGCAGGCGTTGAGGCTCAGGGCGCCACGACCGCGAAGTCCTGCACCGTGCAGCGCACGTCGCGGTCGACGCTGGAGTCGTCGAAGACGCGCACGACCATCTCGGCGCCCTGGGCCACGAAGTCGATGCGGTTCACCTCGGACCTGAGCTGGCCGACCGCGAGGCTGCGCGAGGGCTGGTTCCCGAACTGCACCCGGAGGTCGATGCCGAAGATGGGCGTGAGGTTCGGCTTCTCGCCGAGGTTCCCGAACTCGTCCACGGGGTACGGCTTCGGCTCCCGCTCGCAGACACCGTTCGACCGCAGCAGGTAGACGTGGCCGGGGACGAGGCCGCGCACCTCCAGGGTCGCCGAGCCGCCGAGCCCCACGGCCACGCCGGGGAACGCCTGGACCACGGTGCCGCTCGCGTGCTGCGGAGCGGAGGGCAAGGAGGGTGCAGGCTCCGACGTCGCGGGCTCCGCTTGGCGCCGCACCTGCTGGGACCTGGCCAGGGCCAGCTTCTTTGCCGCGCGCTCCGCCCACGCGGGTTCTGCGAGGAGCGGGGTGAGCAAACCCTCGGCCCGGGTGGTCTGTCCGGCTTCGAGAGCCAGGGTGGCGCGCAGGAAGTGGGCTTGGGGCGCCTGTTTCGCGGGGTGCTTTGCGATCACGGCATCGAGCACGGCGGCAGCGTCGCGGGGTTCGTCCAGGGCGACCAGCGCCTCGGCCAGCGCAACCTGGATTTCCACGTCACCAGGATCGAGCCGGGCAGCAAGTTCGAGGAGGGAGAGTCCCACCCGCGGGTCTTCCTTCCCGCACTCTGCGGCCCCTCGGACCACCGCTTTCGCCGCTGTGGTGCCGGGCCGCGTGGGCGAACCTGGCACCTGGACCCGGGAAAGGAGGAGGAAGGCCTCGTCGCATTGATGCGCCGCGAGATGCCCCACGAGTTGATCCAAAGGTTGGGCGGGCGCAGCGAGGAAGGCGAGGGCGAGCAGGGCGTTCATGAATCACCTCCGGATC
>CAZAIE010000007.1:25559-25911 GCA_964485035.1 uncultured Myxococcaceae bacterium
ATCACGTACCCCGAGGCAGGGGAGGGCGGGGGCAGCTCGTCGACCCAGACGTAGCGGCCGGGGGAGGCGCAACCGGCCAGGAGCAGCAGGGCGATCCTCGCGAGCGATGCGGCCATCGGAGCCCCCCGGGCACGCGCAGACTGGCGTGCCATGGATGCCAACCGGACCGACGAGTTCCCGTCGCTCCCCGGAAGGGCAAGTGGTCGCTCGGAATGCTGCGGCACCGGGTCCCGCCCCTGCCTCCGATGGGGTACATGAATGTCCGGCCACTTCACTGCGTCCAGCCCGCCCAATCCAAACGGGTGCAGATCTTTTTTCCGATCTGATTTCAAGCACTTAGCGTGCGCATGAA
>CAZAIE010000008.1:0-24109 GCA_964485035.1 uncultured Myxococcaceae bacterium
GCTGCGCGCCGCTGCGTAGCCCAACCTGGTGTCCAGAATTCCGGGCGCGCTACAGCTTGAGCAGACCCGACGTGTCCGCCAGCCAGTCGGCGACATCGGCATCGAGAGACCGCAGACGCGGCTTCAGCTCCCGCAGGTTTCGAAGTGCGTTGTCGGCCACTCGTCGGAGGCTATCCTCGATGGTCCCCGAGGTCAGGTAGAGCGTCAGGCAGGACGTCTGGTCGGCCGAGGTGGTCGCGTCGCTGTCGAGCATCAGCCGCAGCTCCGGCCTCCCGGTAATCCCGTCGTGCTCGAGCCAGACGAAGAAGCCACGCAGCGGGACGCCGTCGTGCAGCTCGCCTCGGAGGCAGATGTACGGCGCCCACTCGGGGAGCCGATAGAACAGCTCGACCGGCAGGTCGCCCTCGAGCGGAGAGTCCCAGAGCTCGCGATAGAGCGTCTCGTCGAAGTCCCAGATTCCCTGCGTCACCCTCCACGCCGAGAGGCCGGCTATGGGCACCGCGAGCCTCGAAGCGTGGAGGCGCTCCTCGTACGTCGAGGGGCCGAGGTACCGTTCCCGCATGACTATCGGCATGGTGAGTTCGATCGGCACGTAGCACCAGCGCGGCCAGTCCTGAAAGCCAGCGCGGCCGCGGTGCTCCCGCCACATGTCGCAGCCATGCCAGGCGTCCGGGATCATCTGCTGGACCGATTCCACGAGACGCAGCGGCCGTTGGTGTCTGGGTTCGAGCTTCATGAGCCCTACGGTAGCGCCTGGGTCCGACATCGGCTGGCGCCTCAGGGCCGCCGGCCGCCGCCGCTCGCCACCGCCGCTCCCCAGCCAATCGTGTTGACAACCTTTGTGAACACGACGAGAACGGTGAGCCCGCTGACCCCTGCGTGCGGTGTCAGAGTGGTATGCTATACACCTGTTCAGTCCTTGGAGCCCAAGCAGATGACCCGTCCGATGGCCATGAAGTTCGGCAGGTTGCTTCGAGAGAGACGACAGGAGCAGGGGCTGACAGCAACGGCTCTTGCGGGGGAGCTAGGCGTGCACAAGTCCTACGTCAGCATGTGGGAGAGCGGTAATCGGCTGCCGGCCGACGACCAATTCGAAGCGGTTGCGACTGCCTTGGAGATGCCGGCAGATGTACTCCGGGTCACCGCGGGGCGATTGCCGCAGGACGTCGCGACCGCAGTTCCCGAGATGGCGGAAACCATCGTCTCTGCTATTCGACGGGACGATGCTGGCGCGCGCATGGTCTTCCCCCATGCGCTCTCAACCGAGTTCCAGGCGCTTGTCGTCCGATCGGCAGCTAGCCGCGGACCAGCGGAAGACACCCCTCCCTTCCCTCAAGGGCTTCGTGCCGGGAAGAACTCGCAGACATACCGAGCCCACAGCTACCACACGAAGGTTCCTCCCGAGGCTATCGAGAAGCTGGTCCGCCACCACACCACAGAGGGACAACTCGTTGCCGATCCCTTCTGCGGTAGCGGTATGACGGGCGTTGCCTCGATCTTCGCGAACCGCAACGCCGTCCTCAGCGACCTCTCGCCGGCTGCCGTCCACATCTCTCGAAACTACACGTTGCCGTGTGACCCGGAAGCCTTCCTCCGCGCCGCCCATCGCGTTCGCGAGCGAGTACGCCCGACCTTGAGCTGGCTCTACGAGACAGGACCTCGTTCTTCTCGCTCCCGCATCGAGTACACGGTCTGGAGCGACGTCTTTCAGTGCCCCAGTTGCGGAGAAAAAATCCTGTACTGGGAGGGCGCCAGGGATCCCGCCAGCGGCGCAGTGCTCGACAAGGTCCGATGCTCTACCTGCGCCCATGAATGCGAGAAGCGCGAGCTGCGGTGGATTGGCGAGCAGCCAGTCGAGACGAACGCCAAAGGGCCGGCTGGAAGGGACGCCCATCCGCCGACGAATGCCGAGCTCGAGCTAATCGAACGCGCAAACGCCTGGGAGATCCTCCACTGGATTCCCCAGGTTCCATTCACGGCTGCTCGCGAGATGTGGCGGGCGGGCCACACTGCACAGGGCATTGATGGCGTCGCGAGCTTCTATACAAAACGCAATCTCCAAGCCCTTGCAGCCATTCGACATGAAATCCACGGGGAGCAAGACGAACGATTGCGTTCAGCACTTCTCTTCGCGTTCACAGGCATGGTGAATCGCGCCTCAAAGCGATACCAATGGAACGACAAGCGCCCCACAAACGTCATGACGGGGACGCTATATGTCTCGTCGCTAAGGTACGAGTGGAATGTAGGGAGCCTCTTTGAAAGAAAAGTACGCGATGTCGCCAAGTATTATTCGCAGATGAAGACCCCAAAGGGTTGCGCCGACGTAGTCCAAGCATCGGCGACTTCTCTTTCCCATTTGCCGGAACGCTCGATTGACTACGTGTTCATGGATCCGCCGTTCGGCGCAAACATCTTCTATGCCGACAGCAGCCTCCTCTGGGATGCATGGCTTGGCGCGCTCACAGACGAGCAGCAGGAGATTGTCGTCAACAAGCACCGTTCGCCCAGTGACGGCGGGAAGACCCTTGCCGACTACCAGCGCCTAATGACGGATGCCTTTCGCGAGGTGGCCCGTATTCTCAAGCCCAGCGCTTACGCCACTCTCCAATTCAATAACTCAAGCGACGAAGTCTGGTGCGCGATTCAAGACGCCCTCCGCGACGCAGGCTTGGAGGTCCGCCACGCCATCGGCCTTGACAAGATTCACCCTTCCATCAAGGGCGTGAAGGGACGCCAGGCAAAAGAAGACGTCGCATCACTCGACGCGCTAATCGAGCTTCGCCGCCAACCATCTGCTCGGAGTTCCGCAGTTCGAAAGCATGCCTCCGAGCAGCAGATTCGGGCCGCGCTTCAAAACTTCGCCACCTCGCGTCGTGAGCCATTTACGACCGACGAGGCCTTCGCCTTTCTCGTACAGTCGAGCTTGGCGAGCGGCATTTCGCTATCAGGAGTGTCGATGCAATCAGCAAGAATACTATGCGGAGAACTGTTCAAGGCCTCTGGCACGAGGTGGTCAGCGCCCACGCAGCTCCGCTCGGCGGAGTTGTACGAGCCAGTGACGTCCCCATTCGGGTGCGTCGTTGAACGGTACCTGGCGACCGACAACGAGATACGAGCGTTGCTCGACACGTCTAAGCCCGCCCCCGGAGCTGGCGGCGAAGCGCCGCGCGTCGTTGCCGGCCAGCGAAACACTGCGCTTTACAACGCGCACAGTTATCATACTAAGGTCCCTCCCGAGGCGATCACGCCATTCTTGAAGCACTTCAGCCGACCAGGCGACGTCGTTCTAGACCCCTTCTCCGGTACGGGCATGACCGGCGTTGCAGCGCTGCTAACGGGCCGGCGGGCGATCCTAAGCGACTTGTCGGTGGCAGCAGCGCATCTCGCGTACAATCATACTCGTCCGTGCGATGCAACAGCGCTTGAGGAGGCGTTCGACAGCATCGCTCTAGCTCTGCATGAGGAGTTCCAGGATCTCTACGCCTGCACGGATGGGAAGGGGCGCGGCTACGTCCACTACACTTTGTGGAGTAGAGACGCGATCTGCCCACACTGCGACGAGCACTTCTCGATTTGGGACTCCATCGATCGAAAGACCGGCCGCATGCCAACGTCCCTACAATGCCCACAATGCCGGAAGAGCTCGTCGAAACACCTGCTTAGGTACGCAGGGAACCGACCGGTCCTTATTAGCTTCCAGTGCTCCAATGGACTGCGCCTTGAGCGCGCCCCGACGCCCGAAGACATTGCCCTCATCGGAAGATACTCTGCCGGCACGCCGTCAGACTGGTTCCCTAAGGTAGAAGTGGACTCATCGCGTGAGATGTACATTCGTTCGGCATTGCACCTTCAGGGAATAACTAAAATCGCCGATTTCTATACTCCAAGAAATCTCCGTGCGCTCGCCAGTCTCTGGGCTCGGGTTCAAGAGGTGGCTGATGCGCGCCTTCGCTCCGCGCTGACCTTCGCCTTCACAAATACCGCTTGGCACGGAACGCGAATGCGGCGATTCAACGCTCGCGGCGGACAACGACCGCTCACTGGTACGCTGTACGTACCGCAGCTGTCCTCCGAGGCGAACGTCTTGGAGGTCATGCGGAACAAGATCCGCCAGCTGCGTTCCTACTATGAAGCCCTTGGCAGCCGCGAGGGCCCGCTACCGGCCATTCGGCTCGGGTCCGCTACCAAGCTTGACGGCATCCCCGATTCGAGCGTCGACTACGTCTTCACAGATCCCCCCTTTGGCTCAAACCTCTTCTATGCAGATTGTAACCTCATCTGGGAATCGTGGCTCGGTGGGCTCACGCCGCCTCAAGAGGAGGCTGTGGTGAATCGGTCCCGTGACCCATCGAAGGGCGGCAAGACGGTGTCCGAGTACCAGGCGCTCATGACCGCGTCCATGTGCGAGATCCACAGAGTTCTTAAGCCCGAAGCATGGGCCACGCTCGTTTTCCACAATACCGATCCCTCAATTTGGCGCGCCATTCAGTCCGCCTCTGAGGATGCTGGCTTCAGGATCGACGACGCCGCTGCCCTGGATCGCAAACAACAAAGCCATAAGGGCTATAAGGGTCGTTCCGACCAGGAAGACGTGGCCCATTTCGACGTCATAATGTCGATGAGGAAGCGTGCCTTGAACTCTAAGAAGGCTTCGCGCGCCGCCTCCGCCTCTGCCCCCACTCCAAGGCAGCTCGTGCTCGACGCATTCCAGGCGCTTCCTCAAAGCGCGCGAACCGTTCAACGCGTGCATTCGGAAGTCCTTCAACGACTCGCTCGCCAGGGTGGCGACCTTGGCTCAGTATCGTTCGACGACGTGCGCACACACATGCCAGAGGCTGCTCCTCTTTCGCCCACCACGAAGCGCCCGCCTCGTGGCTAATAGTCGCCTGACCGTATGACGTGTGCGCTTCTTCGGCGGCTTCGGCAGGGGGCATTCAAGCAGTGGCGACCGCCGCTGCGATTCCAGCTGCCTTCGCGTGGCTCCCAGTGGTAGAAGTAGTCCCTTGCTCTGGAGGCTTCATGCCAGCCCTCGGTGCTTCGACCCTCGCCCGGAAACTTGCCGCGTCGCTCCCGCGCGATGCACAAATCCTCACTGACGAGGAAGACCACCGCCCTCTCGAAGCGATGGTCCCCGGACTCGGAAAGGTTCGCATCTATCTGTGGTCTTTGACTCCCGATCGCTCCAAGAAGGGCAGGCCGAAGGGCGAGTACAAGATACAACTCATTCTCCCCGGGCAGGACCGCAAAGAAGAGGGGGCGTTCGCGTTTTCCTCGGACGCCCTTGTGGCATTGTTGGGATATTCGGCTGAATTCGACCTCTTTGTCGCCTGGCAGGCTAGCCTGAATAGCCCCTTCGCCTATAGCAAGAATGTCCAAGTAAGAGACGAACTCCTCGACCAGGCGCAAACCACGGGGTGGGCTGTCGCTCCACCACGCGAACTGGATTTGGGTGACGAAGTCAGAGTGGCATTTGCCCCGGCCCACCTTCTGCACTACCTCCAGACTGCTGCCCGCGCCGACCGCGAGTCCCAAGATGCAGCTAGCCGCGAGCTTCTCTTCCTTGCGAGCGCCCCGAAGCCACCGCCAGCCACCAATGAATTGGTCGATGCCGAGGATACCAGTGCCGACTTGATGGCAAAGCCATTCAACCCTGCGGCCATTCGCATCGACCAGAAGACGATGACGATCGATCTCCTTACGAAGAGGATAACCGCTGGTGAGATTGATCTGGCACCCGCCTTCCAACGGGCTGCTGATCTCTGGTCCCCGAAGACACAGAGTCGCCTGATCGAGTCCATTCTCATTCGTATTCCGATACCTGCCTTTTATCTCGATGCCACCGACGATGAAAAGTGGCTCGTAGTTGACGGGCTGCAGCGTCTGACTGCTATTCGCAGATTCGTCGTCCTGCAGGATCTCGAACTGGCCGATCTTGAGTTCCTACCCCTTAATGGGAAGCGTTGGGCAGACCTCCCTCGACCTCTTCAGCGACGCATCGAGGAAACACAGGTCAATGCGTATCTGATACAGCCAGGGACGCCCGCGGAGGTGAAGTTCAACATCTTTAAGAGAATTAACACCGGCGGTTTGCCTCTCTCTCCCCAGGAGATTCGGCACGCCCTCAACCAGGGGCCAGCCGCCGAACTGCTACGCGATCTCGCTAAGTCCGATTCCTTCTCGCTAGCAACTGCAGGCGGCATTCGAGATGATCGCATGACCGATCGCGAGTGCGTGCTGCGATTCCTCGCGTTCACCATGACTGAGCCGGCCCAATATCGCAGCCAGGACCTCGATACTTTCCTTAATGCCCAGATGCGAGTGCTCAACTCAATGAGCGAGGCTGATCGACTTGCGCTTGCCAAGAAGTTCAAGACCGCCCTTGACCGCGCCGTTATCGTCTTCGGTAAGGACGCGTTTCGGAAGCGGTACAACGACGAGCATGCCCGTAAGCCGATCAACAAAGCCTTGTTCGAGACATGGACTGTCAACCTCGCCGCGCTCAGTGACGCGCAGGCGAGCCTGCTTTCCGATAGGGCCGAAACCATTCGGTCAAAGTTCATCGCGCTTATGAATGATCGCGACTTCGAGCTCTCGGTAACATCTGGCACTGGAGATCTTCGGCGGGTCAGCGCGCGCTTTTCTCGCATTCGGAGCCTTCTCGCAGAGGCGCTCTCATGATTCGCAACCTCCACCTCCTCAACTTCAAGTGCTTTCAGGAGTGTGACCTTCGCATCGGACCGCTGACTCTTCTCACCGGGGCGAACGGATCGGGAAAGTCGTCGGCCATTCAGGCGCTTCTTGTCTTGCGCCAGTCTCACGACCAGAAACTTCTGGTCGAGAATAGGTTGGCTCTGAATGGCGAGTACGCGCGGCTAGGTCGCGCCACGGACGTTCTGTACGACGGCGCCGAAAAGGAGGAGATTGCTGTCGATCTTCAAGCCGAAGCTTGGTCGACCCCGTTCTCAATCAGAGTCGCGTACGAGAAGGGTGCCGAAGTGCTCCATGGCCTGGTCGGTGAGCCGCATGCCATGCGCCTCGCCGACGAGGCTCTCTTCGCTGAAGCATTTCACTACGTTGGCGCCGACCGAGTTGCCCCGCGGACTGCATTCGATTTGTCCGAGGTAGCACTGCGAAGGCGAAGCGTCGGCGTCCGTGGCGAGTTCGCGCCACAGTTCCTGGCTCGGTTCGGAACCGAGAAGCTCTCAGTTCCCCAGCTGCATCACGAGCGCGCCTCCTCTCCCGCTCTGCGAGACGAGGTCGAGGCCTGGCTTTCGCATATTAGTCCGGGCACTCGGATTGAGGCGACCGAATATCCCTCACTGGACGCAGTACATATTGGATTCAAATTCTCTCGCGCGGACGAAGTATCGCAAGCATTTCGCCCTACGAATGTGGGCTTCGGCCTCACCTATACCCTCCCTGTTCTCGTCGCCATCCTTTCGGCCCCGCGCGGGTCACTTGTGATTCTGGAGAACCCAGAGGCTCACCTGCATCCCAAAGGCCAGACGCTAATGGGAGAGATGATCTCTCGTGCAGCGGACGGCGGTGTTCAAGTCATCTGTGAGACGCATAGCGATCACGTCCTGAACGGTGTTCGGCTCTCAGTGGCCCGCGGCTTGCTGAAGCCGAGCGAGGTATCCGTGCATTTCTTCGCTCGCTCGGCCGCCGGCCGGCACGGTGTCGTTTCGCCTACGATCGACAAGAGAGGGAGACTTGACCAGTGGCCGGAGGATTTCTTTGACCAATGGGACAAGAGTCTCGAGGCGCTCCTCACGCTCGGAGACGACTAGCGATGGCCCGAGAGTTAATTGCTAACGAGCGGTCCTTCACGCCGGTGATGACGATCTTCTTGGCGCGACAGCGAATGGCACGACTCGTCGGGCTCTTAGTCGCCGCGGTTCGTGCGGGCGCAACGCGTGGACTTCGGTGTCCCATGAATCTCGACGGCTTGATGCTCGCGCCCGGTTACCTTCTGTCGCAGTGGCGGAATGACCTTGAAGTCGAGAGGGAACCCCGCCAGTTCCTTCGGAGCCTCCAGACAAAGTTCCCTGAGATCGGAGACACCGACCCCGCAGATATTCAGGCGAGGCACAAGTTCGAGGAGTTTCGCCTCGGCGACGACCAAGCGCTCGGCCTCGCTGCCGCTTTCCTCCTCAATGGTCTCTGTGTGAGCGCGGACCCAGCCCAGCCTTGGGACCGGCCCTTCGTCAGTATTCAACGCACCTGGCTGGGTGCTGACGCGCAGATTGCCTCATGCTCCGTTGATGTCCACCACGCCAGCATGCTTGAGCACGTGCGCGTGGCTCACGCCGAATGGTTGAGGCTACGCGATATCCCCGGTAGCTCTGTCGAGCTTTGGGCAAGGCGCCAAGAGCTCTTTCCTGGCCTCCGTTTCTGCGCCACGGTCGAGGCCCAGCTGCTCGATCTCGACCGTGGAAGCCCGATGTGGGAACAGATTATCGAGAAGCTCTGCAGGCTCGACGACTACTTCCGCGGCTGGACAGGAGCTTTCTCCCCCGACGACCTTGGGTTCAAAACGACCCCTGAAAGCGCGACCACAATGCAGAGCCACTCGAGGGAGCGGACCTTCGTCTGTCCGGACGGTATTTCGCGCGTGTTTGAGTGGCACTGCCGCATGACGCCAGGTGCGTGGCGGCTCTTTTTCTATCCTGATGAGATCCAGCGAGTCGCATTCATTGGCTATATCGGGGATAAACTTCCCAATTGATGAGACATTGATGAGACCGGCGACCTGCGAGGGTACCTAGGCGTATCAATAGACTGTAAGTGCACCCTTTGAGTGACTTACGATCGGCCGTCGGCTTGCTACTTCGTTTCAGCGAAAACGACGTCGTAAAGATCTCCAGAGCCCTCGACTATTGCCGCTAGAGACTTGATACCCTCGTTCATGAGGTGCTCCAGTAGCCGATAAGGCTCCGCCGCCTCGGGATAGAGCGCCTCCAAGAGGGAACGGAGAGAGCCGTCTGGGTCCACGCTGCCAACGTTCCACTTCGTCTCGGCCCCGTCGGTGCTGCCCCCGCGAACACCGCTCTTGATCCCGTAGGCCATGGCGAACTTCGCCGCATCAAGCTCGGAGCCAAAGCGTCCGGCCGTGACAAGCGACGCCAGGGTAGCGGCATTGGCCTTCGTGATTCCAACGGTCTTCTTATCGCTTGCCATGGGTTAGTCCTTTCTCGGGACGAGCTCGGTGTGGCGGGCTGAGCGGCGTTCGAGGCGCCATTCGCCTCGGAGCTTGCTCTTGAGCTCGTTGCGCGCCAGGTCAGGCGGAAGCTCGTCCTCATAGACCAGCAAGACGACCTGCTTCGTCATCGTGGGCAGGGCGCGGACGATGTTCCTCGTGTGCCCGCGGTCAAGGCGACCGAAGGGCGAGTCGATCACGATGGGGCCGCGGAGGGGTGCGTTGTTCTGCAAGGCGCCCATCAAGCAGAGCGCCACGACGTGCTCTGCACCGGCTGAGCGCACGGGTATGTCCGAACCGTCCTGGTGAACGATCGTCAGGCCGTAACTGTCGTTGATCCGAAGCCCCGCGTAGTCCGGCTCGGTCGTCAGCGCCTTGAAATGACGAGTCGCGTCTGCCTCGACACGCTTCCGGAGCTGTTCGCGATAGGCCCCCACCGCTTCGTCGACAAGCCTGTGAAGATCCGAGTGCAGCTCGCGGCGGCGACGCTCAGCAGCCAGGTTGCCTCCCGCCAGCTTATCCAAGCGTTTCTGGATGTTCTCGGAGTCGGAACGGTTCTGGTCGAGCGCCTCCCGCGTCTTCGCTACGCCCTTCTCGAGCACGTCAATCTGTCGGATGGTGCTCTCGAAGTCGGTCTTGGTCTTGCGCAGAGCTTCCTCATCGACGCTTTCGAGCTGCTTCGAGATTTCGTCTCGCTCAGACTTCTTGCTCGCGAGGTCAACCGCGGCCTCCTCCACCGCGTCCCAGAGCAGCCGAAGCACATCCTTGCGACCAGCCTCGGCGTGCTGGTCCAGGGCAGCGAGCTTGCGCCTGAGCGTGGCGAGGTCGCGCTCCTTGTCGAGGCGACCGTGCTCTCCGCCCTTGTGCAGGCTGGCCTCGATGCGCTTGCGAGCATCAGCCGAAACGCGCTGGAGACACGCAGGACATTCCGCCGAGGCGTCAGTCTGAAGTCCGCGGAGTACCTCGGCGCGCAGCAGCTCCGTCTGCAGAGCCGTCTCCTGCTCCCTCAACGCCTGGCGCGCGTTGCGGATGGGCTCAGCCAGCAGGGCGCACCAAGCGCCGCTCATGGCTTGTTGCAGCTCGGCCTCCTTGGTCGCCTTGCGGCTCTCCACCTCCTTCATCATGCGGTCCAGGGTGTCCCGCTTGTCTAGGAGCGCGGCGACCCGCTCCTTCTTCTTCATCGCATCCTCGAGCGATGCCTTCTGCGAGCGCATCAGCTCGAGTTCACCATCAAGCCGGCGAAGCTCGTCGTTGAGAACCTTCCGCTGCGCATGCAGGTCCGCGAGCTGATTGCCGAACTCTCGGGTCTTCTGGTCTCCCTGGGCGGCCGTAGCCTCGCGGTGCTCCGACTTCTCCTTCAGCCGGAGCAGGGTCGCGCGGGTGGAGGTTAGGATCGGCACCCCCAAGATGCGCTCGATGGACTCGCTGATGCGACGTCCCATGTCGGTGTCATTGCTAAGCAGGTCTTCGTACTCCTGGAGGAGCTCACCGTCGAAGAGGAAGAAGCGCGAGATCTGCTCGGGGAGGATGCGCTTCAGCTCGGCCTCGGCCTGCTGAGGCCCGAGCACGTGGCCATCGCGCTCCAGGTAGTACTCGACCGAGTAGTCCTCATCGCTGTCCGGCACCTTGACGCCGTTCCTCGGCCGACAGGACCGGGTGAGCTTGTACTCGTGGTCCTCGTCGCGAAACTCGAGCTGCACCTGGAAGCCGTGGTGGCCACTGGCGGCCTGCTCCCAGTTTCCAACCTTGTGCAGGGACATGGTCTTGGTGCCGCGACCGATGACCTTGCCGAAGAAGGCGAAGCGGATCGCGTTCAGCAGCGAGGTCTTCCCTCGCATGTTCTCGCCGTAGACGACCGTCACGCCATCCTGGCTCGAGAGCTTCACCGTTTGATGGCCCTTGAAGGGGCCGAAGTCTTCGACGTGAAGGGCTTTCAGCTGGAGCATGGCTACTTCTCCTTGGTGAGCATGCGCTCGACGGCTTGCTCAACGCCCCGGGCCAGCTCGGCGTCGGCGGCAGCGCCGTCGGCGTGGAGGCGAAGGAGCTCCTGGACGAGTCCTGAATCGAGGTGAGGGAACCTTTCGTGCCGTAGGCGTTCAACCGTGTCCAACAGCGACTGGAACTGGTCGTCGGCCTTCGGCTTCACTTCGTGCTTCTGCTTAGCTTGGCTACTCATGCGGTCCCTCGTCCTGGTTGTCGCCGTCTTCCTCAACGCCGACGCCGAACAGCGCCTTCAAGTCCATCCCGTGCGCAATCGCCAACCGCTGGAGGTCGGTGATGCAGCCGGGGTTGAGTGCGTGCGAGCCGAACTCGATTGCTCGTGCCAGCTCGCCCTCCAGAATGGCGGTGGCGGGCGGCTCGTCGGGGTCGAACAAAGGGGTGACGAGCACGTCATGGATGTGAGAGAGCGACTTGCCTGGGGCCTTGCGTAGCACCCGACCGCGGCGCTGGACGTACTCGCGGGGGTTCTTCGACGACGCCAGGATCAAGGCATGGGAGACGGCCGGGATGTCGATGCCTTCGTCGAGACATCGGATCGAGACCACGACCCCTCCATGTGCCTCGAAGAGGTCGAGCGTCCGTCGCGGGTCCCCACTCATCGCCGTGTGGTACTCGAGTACGTCTTCGCAGACGGAGGCTCGCAAGGCGTCACGAACCTGGGCGAGCTGCACCTGGTCGTCGCAGTAGACGATCCAGCGCTGGCCCTTCTCGTAGGAGGAGGCGATCACGTCGACTGCGGCTTGAACCTTCTGCCGCGCACTCTTGATGATGCGTGCGCGTCGGATGAGGAGCTGCTTCAGGCGCAGGCTCGCCTCGGGGGAGTGGTCCTTTGCCGCCTTCGCCTGGGCATACACCCGGCTGATTTCACGCGAGAGCTTGTCCCAACGCTCCTGCTCGTCAGTTTCTAGCGTGATTCGATGGACGTGATAAGCGTACTGGGTCAAGGTCCCTGCGGCGATTGCATTGAAGAGAGTGAACGGCGGCGGGACCACTCCCTCGAAGTAGGCAAACAAGGCTGCCGTCCCGGCAGAGTCGCCCGCCCGCTCTGGGGTCGCGCTTAGTCCGAGGCGTGGCCCGCTTTCCAGGCCCAACACCCTCCTTGCCTGGAGCGCCCCGAGACGATGGACCTCGTCGGCAACTAAAAACAGGTGTGCGCCGCCGCGGCAGGCCTGCAGGAACTCGGGCTCCGAGGCCGTCTGCAACGTGGCCAAGACCGCCCTCGGCGCGCCGCCGGTGCCTGGCCGGGTCCAGGCGCGAAGCCGTCCGTCGGTGCGCCAGTCGGAGTGCCCAGCGCCGCAGAGCAGCAGGCGGAGCCCGAGGGAGTCGAAGGTCGTCCTCAGCTCGGAAGCCCATTGGTGAACGAGGAGGTCACTGGGAACTACGACGAGGACGACCTCGCCGCGAGCGAGGGAGTCCTTGATAGCGCAGAGCGCGGTGAAGGTCTTCCCAGACCCGGTAGCGTGTTCGAAGATGCCGCGCCGTCCGCGCTTGGCCCACTCGTCAAGGGCTGCGACCTGATGCGGCCTCGGCTGGCGCCCACCGGGCTGCGCTTCGGGGGACCACCCCGTGGCCGACTCGATCTCCACGCAGATATCTTGAACGAGCTCCCGCCAGTGCTCGGGCTCCGATGCCGACAGCAAGGCGTCCCGTGCAACCCTGGGGAGAGGGACGGTGACCACCCCCGGAAACTCGTTAAGCCAGAGACGGTCGAAGTACTGCTGCTCGTCGTCGACTCGGGCCTTCTCTCGATCTCCTGCCCAGCTGAGGAACACATCGACGGACTCCAGGTTGCCGTCGAGCGAAAGGCCGGGCCAGGTCTCGTTCATCGAGCCCTTGAAGGCGACAGCGTTGCCGGCCTCGTCGCGAAAGATCCCGACCTTGTCGTGGAAGAGCCGCCTGGGATGTCCTCCGGCAACGTCACCGATCCACGCGATGCGGAAGTCGATGACCCCCAGCGCCACCAGCGACGCGAGGACTCGCGCCGGCTTCACCGTCCCTGGGGTCGTGAGTAGGCGCCGAAACTCGGCAGCCAGTCTGTCGCCTTGGCTCTCGTCGCTCCGAGCGGCGTAGCCCTCCGTCATCGCCTGGACGTCGTCTGGCGCCAGCACCGGCGAGCAGATCATGCGGATCTTCCCGCCGTGATCGACGAACTCGCGCAGACTGGGCCAGGCCAAGGCGTAGATGGCGCTGCTGAAGAACCCCACGGCTCGGTCGTAGGTTCGCGAACGTGCCAGACAAGGCAGATAGAAAGTCCGAGCGACGTCGTCTTCGGGCTTGTGGTAGGCCTGCTTCAGTTGAATTTCAGCGAGCGCGCCCATGAGTGCTACTCCCGGAGAAGGCGCTCGCGAATGAGTTCCATGCGCCGGGTGATTGCCTCGGCGAGGCGGCGCGGCTTGACCGCCAACACCGTCTCGACGGTCGCCCGGCCGTCCGCAGGGCGAAGCTGCCGCTCCTGGGTGGCAAGCTTGCCAGCAGACGCCTGGATGATTGTCTCGGACTTCACCTGCACGTTCCTAGACCAGGCGAAGTCGGAGTACAGCCCGGCGTCCCAGACGATGAAGACCTCCTCCTCGGCCGAGTAGCCGATCAAGAGCACGATGCGCCCGTCGCCGTTGTCGAAGGAGCCGCGCTTCCCTCGACCCTGGCCGGGCACCATGAGCTGGACCTTGTGCTCGCCGAGCGGTCGGCCACCTGGCGGCCGAGTCGCGTTGTACATGTACACCCGGACGCGTTGGGGAAGGGGGGGGGCCAAGTCCATCTCGAACGGCTTCGAATCGAGGGCGGCATGGGACCGAACGAGGGCTGGGCCAAGGGCCAGAACGAGTCGTCGATGGAGCTCCTCCTGCGGGACGCGCTCGGTTAGATCGCCGACAGGGCGGTCTTCGGGCTTGGCGACCGCCTGAGGAGAGTCCTCGCTGGGGTTTCCGGTGCCGCCGAGAGCGGCTCCAGTCGGTGGGACGGCCGCTACGGGCCCATGCCGAGGCACCCCGGCTTGGTTTGCCAGCCACGACTCGAAGTCGATTCGACGGACGCGCCACTGGCCGCGGACCTTGAAGGCGGGTAGCTCCCCCTCCGTCGCCATCGCGTAGACGGTCTTCTCCGCGAGCTTCAAGACTTGCGCGATCTCGCGGATCGTCATGATGGGATCGTGCATTGAAGAGCGCCTCCGCAGCCTCTTGTGCGCATCCACAGCTTCTATTCGCTTCTATACAGCTTAAGATGCTGCGCGTCCATCTCAATCTGTGCGCCTGCCAAAAGCGCTCGATCTGCAAGGGGATCTTGATGGATGTGAAGGCGGTGAAGATCCCCTCCGGGCGGCCGCCCCGTACGAACCGAGACGAGTTGCGCGCCGTCCTGGCGTGGTACGGAGAGAACATCTTCGGCCGGCTTGAGGGCCCCGGGGTCCTGCCGTTCTACTGCGACCCGGCGCGCGTGGGCTGGTTTGCGGTAGGCCCCGAGGAACTCCGTCGTGGCGAAGAGGGGGCGCTGTTCCAGCTGCTCGTCGGCATGGCGATGTTCCAGGCGCGGCGCGACGTCGTCATCATGCGACAACAGCGGCAGTTCTCCCCAGCGGCGGTGCGCGGGTTGGCCTCTTCGTCGGTACTCGAGCAGGCGATCGCGAGTAGCAGGTGCGCTTGCCTGGAGTCGGCCGACGCGTTCGACAAGGGCTGCGACGTGTACAAGGACGAAGGCGCGGTCGATTGCGCGCGCAGGCCCGAAACGAGGTGCCACGTGAAGAGCGCCACGTGCGCATTCAATCGAATGGGCGACATGGGGAAGGTGCCGACCTCAGCGTGGCTGCACCTCCAGCGGGACGGCGGGTTCAAGGGTCTGGTCGAGCGGGCGCTCGAGAGAAAGCAGCCAGCCCAGCGCGCCGCATTCATGGTCGAGAGCGTGGGGCGCGCCTACCGCATCGGACGGAAGCTCGCGACGATGTTCGTGAGTGCGCTCTCAACACCGGCGCTGGCGCCGGACCTTACGCCCTGGTTCCCCGAGGTGGACGGGAACACGCTCGTCGTCGTCGACACGAACGTCGCTCGAGCTGTCAGCAGGCTTAGCCCCCCTGGGGCTTCGCAAAGCTACGCGGCGCGCGAGGCCTGGGTCCGAGAGAGGGCCGCCAAAATCGATCTCCGTCGCTTCCATCCCGACCTGCCGAAACGATCCCCGCGCATCGTCCAGCAGGCCCTCTACGCATTTTGCAGTCGCTCCAACCGAGTCGCGCAGGGCGACAAGTGCCTGCGCGCGCAGGGAGACTGCGACAGATGTGCGCCTTCCGTGTGCCCATTTGCGCCGGGCGACGAGAGATAGATTGCTGGTTGATCCCAGACAGCTGTCCGAGCCTTCCCCGTGGTGCAGTTCCGCCGAGCAACGGCCGGCGAAAACCGCGCGCCGTCGCCTGACTGCACCCGGAGCCACGAGCGAGGCGATGCTTCGGTGACAGCCCCTGTACCATGTTAACCAGCCCGGAGAATTCTCCGCGGCTCTCCGCTTCGGAGAGAGTCACGCGTAGCCAATCGCTCTAGACGACCCGGTCAACCGCGCTACCCAGCGCTTGACGACGAACACCGGAGAATCGCCCCACCGGCCGCCGCGCACCCGCAACCCCGCGCCATCAGGCCCAGAACGGCCGAGGCCCCGTCCGATCGCTCGGGCGGGGCCTCGTGAACTCCAACGGGCGGATGTTCGACCTTCCGCCTCTCTGTGCTCCGTGTGCGGCGCTGCCTGCGAACGCTCTCGGTAAACGCATTTGGGACAGATTCATACCTTCGCACTGACCCACGCAGGCGCTCGCGCTGCGACTCCGAGAACTTGCGCCGAGAGCGCTGGGACAGATTCGCCGATTCGCTCTGTCCCATCGTGAGTCGGTCGCCTCGGGATCGGGCCCCCTCGGGACACGTTGAGCAAGAGCGAGCCGTCCCGACTCCCGCTGGACTGTAGCGGCGAAGCGAGCCTGAGTGGTCCGCATGGACCAGACCCCGCTCGACGACGTCGCCGCGAACACCGAGCGCGAGGAGCGACACGCCGACGTGCAGCGTCGCATCGACGAGGTGGCCGGCGTGCTCGCCGAGACGCTGCTCGGCATGTGGCGCGCGAAGCACCGGGCCGAGCGTCGTGGGGAACCCTGGCCGCCGCCCGAGCCGCCGAAGCCGGAGCCGCCCCGCACCTCGGGGCTGATCGAAAAGCCGAAGGGGCCGCCGCGCCGAGTGTTCCGCGAGCTCGAGGCCCGGGATGAGCTGGTCGCGAACATGCTGCTGGAGATGACCTGGTTCCCCACGTCGGAGCTCTGGCTCGAGCCCGCGGGCGGACGGCGGACGCGCGCAGTCCTCGAGCACGGCCGCGTCGTCACCGGCGTCGCGGTACTCGACGAGTACGGCGACGCCGCGGTGCTGCGGGCGCTCGCGGTCCGCGCGACCTGTCGGCGGCAGAAGCACGGCCGCGCGCTCGTCGAGTACATCGTGCGCCACGCGTACGAGGTCGGCGTCGGCCGCATGTACGCCGTCAGCGCGACGCAGTGGTTCGTCGAGGCAGTCGGCTTCGAGCTTCGCAAGCGCACGATGTTGCCCGAGGACGCGCGTCGCCTCCCGGGCATCATCGACGCACCCAGCAACGCCCTCGTTTTCGAGCTGACGCCGACCCAGACCGGGCGTCGCGTGCCGCGACGGAGCGTGCCGCGCTCGGCCGTCGAGGCACTGCTGACCCGGTCCGAACTGAAGGCAGCGCGCTGAACCCGGGCGATCTCCGACTCGCCGACGAGCGCCACCAGGGCGCCCACGTTGGCCCAGGGCGCGCCCCAAAGCGGGCCCCGAGCTTGGGGCGCGGCGAACCGAGCGGGCGCGCCCTTGGCGAAGCTGGGCGAACCGCTCGGGCCGCCCCTTCTGACCACGGCGCGGCGGCGCTTCGCGTGGGCCCAAAGAGGGTGGCTCGAGTCGAGGCGCTCCTCGGCTCGCGCTCGACGGTAGCGGTCCAGAATTCCGTCGAGCCCCGCGCGGAACCAGTCGCCGTGGGGCGCGCTCGTCGTCGAGGCCGCCATCGCGTCAGCCCATGCCCATCGCGAGGATCGCCGCGCGCGTCGGCGAGTCGTAGAACTGCCACTGGATCGCCGTGAGGATCGCGTCGGGTACCTCGGCGAGGTCGCGCTTGTTCTCGCTCGGGATGAGGATGCGCTTGGCGCCGGCCTCCACCGCTGCCTGCATCCGCTCGGGCAACGCAGAAACCTTGAGCAACATGCCTTGCACGCTCATCTCGCCGAGCACCACGGTGCGGTCGAGGATCGGCTTGCCGAGCAGCGCGGAGACCATCGACAGGAAGAAGGCGACGGCCGTCTCCGCTCCCTCCTTGGCCTGGTTCAGGTTGATGGCCTGCACCGTAAAGTCGTAGGCCTTCAAGTCCTGGTCGATGCCGAGGTTCTTCAGGTTCGCCTTCAGGTAGGCGTCCGCCGTCTTGATCGCCTCCTTCATCTTGCTCGACAGGTTCCCGAGCGGGACGATGCGACCCGACCCTCGGTTCATCTGCGTCTGGATCAGGAACATCGCGAGGCGGTTGTCCGAGGAGTCGGTGCCGATGGTGTAGATGCTCCCGGGCGGCAGCCCGCCTTCGGCGATGATGCTGCCGCTGCCCATCTCGGCGACGGGCACGAACGTCTCCTGGCCGCTCTCGAAATCGATGTACGAGAACGTGGTGTCCCAGTACTCGAGGCCGCCCATCTTCTTGAGCTGCTCCTTGACCCGACGCCGCCCCTCCATCGCGTAGGCCAGGTACTCCTCGACCTCGGACTTGGTGACCTCGCCATCCGGATGCAGCAGCTTGATGAGCCCCGAAACCGTCTTGCGCACGGCCTTCTGATCGCGCCCTCCGAGGTGCTGGCCGAAGCGGAAGTAGCGCTCGGCGACGTCGCCGTAGCTTCGCTTGCGCACCTCGCGGAAGACCTCCGCGAGGTAGTCGGTCACGAGGCCGAAGTGGTTGGTGTACGCAGCGTCCGAAGTCTTCTGGAACTCCCAGCCCGGGATGTACGCGTGGATGCGGTCGTAGAACGCCGTGTCCATCTCCTTGGGCATCGGATAGAAGAGGTTCGACGTGCGGATGATGGTGTCGATGTCGCCGTCGATGTTGCCGACGAAGACGACGGAACCCTCGGCCGTGATCACGTCGCTGCCACGGCTGAAGGCACCGTCCTCCATGTAGCCCTTCATGATGTTGATGCCGTTCTTGTCTGTGAACTTGATACCCGCGGCTTCGTCGAAGGCGACCACGTCCCAGAGCGCCACGAGCCCGCGCTGCCCCGAGCTCAGGTTCACGAACATCTGCGCCGTCGTCGTCTGCCCGCCCGACACGAGGTGGCAGTACGGACTGAGCTGCTGGTAGACGAAGCTCTTCCCGGTGCCTCGTGGCCCGAGCTCGATCGAGTTGTAGTTGCGCTCAACGAGCGGGATGAGCCGCTGCAGATAGTGAAGCTTCCGCCGCTTCGTGTAGTACGGATGGTTCGGCTCGTAGCCCATCGACCGCATCAGCAAGTCGAGCCACTGGTCGCGCGTGAACCGCTTCCGCCCTTCGATGAAGCGCTCGATGTTGCGGCTCGAGAGCTGGATGGGACGGATGCTCTCGACGAAGAATGGGCGGTTCTGCCCCTTGAAGACGTAGGAGTCGTCGTAGCGCAGCTTGATCTCGGCCCACACGCCGCCCATCAGCAGGCGGTCGTGCTCGCGCACCTGGCTCTCTTCGACGTTGATGAAGTCGAGGTCGAGGTTCGACAGACGCGCCCAGTACTTGTCGTGGGTTTCGACGAGCCGCACAGAGATCTTGTCGATGATCTCGTAGGTGTTGTGCTGCTTGATGGCGGACTTCACCGCTTCGCGCTCGTCCGGCTTCACGTACTTGCTGCTCAGGGTCTCGCGCACGAATTCGAGCCCCTCTCGGATCGCCTCCTCATCGGTCGACGCGCAGTACTTCCCGAGCAGGAATTCGATCACGAACGCCGGCACGCCGAACGCGCTCCGCATGCGGCGAAGCAGGTCCTTGCGCACGACCAGACCGGGGAACGCTTCGTTCGCCAGCCGGTCCAAGTCGTCGAGTTCAATTCCATTGCTCATGAGGCCTCACATGTCTCTTCCGACGGTCAGCTTGATGCCGCCCGGCGGGAACTGTTCGGTGGTCTCGACGTCGCGGATGTCGAGTTCGAGCAGCTCCCCCTTCAAAAAGCTCTGCGCCGTGTGGAAGAAGAGCGTCACGCTCTGCTCCTTGTCCTTCGGCTCGATTCGGAGTTCCTTCGCTTTGCTGGCAAGCACGGTGGTCGCGGTACCATCCGCAGCCCGGCGAAGCACCTCAAGTGAAAGCGTGCGCCCCGTCTCCAAGAAGATCGGCAACTGCGCCTCCTTCTGCGCGGGCGACGCAGCGACACGCACCGTCACCTTCACGGCAGGGCGCTGCAGCTCGAAGGTCGGCAGCACGACTTCGATCGCGACACGCTTGCCCTGCGGCGCATGGCCTCGTGACACGAGATGCGGGATGACCAGCTCCTGCAGCGCCGCGCCGCCGTGCGAGAACGACTTCTCGGCCTTGAAGAAGGCGAGGCCCGGCGGCACCGCGACGCGGTACTCCGAAGACCACACGAAGGGCAGCGTCACGAGCGGGATGTCGGCGCTCGCGGGCACCAGGGCGTAGCGCTCCTTCAGCACATGGCACCACGACTTGTCGCACGTGACCTCGCTCGGAAGCTTCTGCTCGTCGAGCAAGATGAAGCCGTGGTCGGTGACGATGTGAACGTTGGTGTAACCCCAGCGATGGAGCTTCCGCACGAGGCGCGCCAGCCGCTCGATCTCGAGGTGGACGTGGCGGATGAGCGTCTCGGCCTGACCGTGGCCGATGCTGTCGACTTCTTCATGGCCGTACACGACCAGCAGCTCGCCGGCATCGGGAAGCGACGAGGAGGACTCGACCTCCGAGATGTCGCGACAGTCGGCGCCAAACTCAGTCAGGAATGCCAAGCGAGCTGCACGCGCCGCGAAGTCCTTCCCGCCGACCTTCGGGTGCAGTGAGTTCTGCTTCAGCTCTACGTCCACCGTCGTACCCGACAGCGGCAGCATCGCCGTCATGCCGACCGGCGTGACCGTCGGGAGCACGGCGAGCACGGGCGTGACCTCAACGTTCTGGCCGCGCAGACGCTCCCCGATCGCGACCGCACAGTCGTACCGAAGCGCGTCGACGATGACCACGGCGCGTCGTCCTTGTCCCTTCCAGACGGACTTCTCGAGGTGCTGTGTGACGCCGGGAATTCCAAGACCATCGAGGCTCTTCGTCGCCGCGACCTGCTTGAAGAACGCCTCGTTCAGCGTGTTGGTGTACGCGGCGTAGGCGCGGTCTGCGACCTTCGCAACGGCGGGCAGCCCCGCTTCCTCCGCGGCGTAGCGAATCTCCAGGTGCGCGCCGTCGATCTCTCGTGCGCGCTTCACGAAGAGCGCTACGTGCCCCCGTGCGTCAGTCGCGGCGTTTACGTCTTTGCGCCCGTTCGCGCAGGCGGTGACGAGCACGTCGAGGTCGCGCAGGAGCTGCCAGTGACCGATCTCCTGGTCGCGTGCCTTGAGGAACTCAGCTTGCTCGGCGAGCACGGTACGGGTGTTCGCGAAGAACGCCTCGGTGGCGGATTCCTTGGTCGAGGCCGTCTCGAACTCCCGCCAGGTGCGGCGCCAGCGCTGCCAGACGAGGTGCGGGAACGCGACGGAGCGCCCCGCCAGATGGTCCTCGGCCCACGTCGTCAAATCGACGTCCTGCTCGGCTTCCTCGACGCGTCGGTCCCACGCGGGGCGATACTCGGCGTCGCGCAGCCAACGATGGATGAGCGTGATGTGGTGCTGGCGCACGGGCAACGGCGGCAGCTTGTTCTTGAGCGGGAAGTCGGGGGGCTCGCCGTAGCCGAGGAAGGTCTCGGTGAGCGCCACGGTGGTCACGAAGTCGCGAACCCACTCGGACGGCGCGCGAGCCGACGCCTCGAAGCCGTAGCGCTCCTTGACCATCACCACGAGCTCTTGGTCGAGACCCTTCTCGTGGAGCGCCGCCCAAGCCGCGTCGGGATCGGCAGCCAACTCGAAGAGAGTCTGGTCCACGTCGCCGATGAGACGCGACTGCGCGACGTCGGGCGTGAGTGTCGTCTCCCAGAACACCGGAGGGCGGTCGACGAACTTGGCGCTGTACTTCGCCAGCAGCGAGTCGCGCCCGCCCTCGTAGAGGCGCCGCTGGTCCGAGGGGCCGTCCGGCAGTGCAACGCCGGCCTGCTTCATGAAGCTGAACAGCGTCGGCCGCTTGCCTCCGATGCGGAAGAAGACGCCGATGGCGCGGAACTCCTCCAGCAGGTCGAGGCACACGTCGTCGTCTCGGTTCGAGGCGTCGAGGCGCTCTTCGGGCAGCGGGACGTAAACGACAAAGCGCAGCGCCGCTCGCTCGACGGGACTCGCCGCTTCGAGCCGCTGATGCACCTGGTGCTTGAGCCAGATCTGACCGTGGCGCTGCGTCTTATCGTAGGCGAGCAATACGAAGGGCGCCTTCGTGCGCGCGGAGACGTGCGTATCGAGAAGCGGCAAGAGCCGTGCGAACTCGCTTCGCTCGTCGAACCACAGGCACACGCGGGCGCGCTTCTCGTGCTGGAAGCGCTGTTCGAGCTGGCTGACCAGTGCTTCGAGGATCATCCCGCAACCCCCGAGGCACGCAGGACTCCCGCGCGATCGAGCGGAGCGATGTTGACCTTCACGCCGTCGTCGAGGTCAGGTGCCCAACCGTTGGGGCGCTTCGCGGGTTCCTTCCACGGTGTCAGGATGCGGAAGTCGCGGTCGCCGCCCTCGGCACCTTCGTGGTGGCCCTCCTGGATGAGCTGGAGCTTCTTGTCGAGCGCCTGCACCTCTTCGAGCTTCGCCTGCAACTCGACGCGGTCGTCGGTCCGACCCGCCTTGTCGGCGAGTCCGGCGTCACGGCGAAGCTCCTCGATGGTGTCGCGCACGTAGCTCGCGCGCAGCTTGGCCATCCGGTTCTTGTCGAAGCGGTGGTAGTGGACCAGCGCGCCGAACGCGAAGGGCGCCGTCCCCTGTGCAGAGGCGACGTGCCAGTAGATGGGGCGGCTCTTGTAGAGACCGGCGTGGTACTCGAAGTACGCGTTGGCCAACCAGTCATCGAGGCTCGCGCACTTGCGGTAGCCCTTCACGCTGCGCTTCAGCTCGTTCACGATCTCGACCTCGAGCTGGCTCTCGTCGCGCCCGGGGAAGAGCGTCGCGAGCTCCTGCCGGACGCGCTCGGAGAGCGGCGTCTCTCCGGTGGACCGGTTGAAGGGCACGATGCCGTCGTCGTCCGCATCGACCACACGCTTCACCGCGAACGAGAGCAGGCGCCAGACGTGCTCCATCCGCTTCTGCTCGGTGATCTTGCCCGCCATCTGCGGCCAAATGACCTCGGGTGGACGCTCGCCGAGGCTCTTCACGATCTGCGCGCGTGTGACGTCGGGGATGGCGTAGAGCTTGTACGCCTCCGTGTTGAGGTCGCCGTAGGTCGACTGAATCTGCTTCTCCGCGCTCGCCTCGAATTCGAGAACGCCGTCGAGCGCATCGGAGAAGGACTTCGCGTCCGCGCGACGCACGACCCACGGCCGCTCGAATGCGGTTGAAGTCTCGTTGCCGCTGTCCCACTCCAGCTTTGCGTCGTGAATCGTCTTGGCAAGGCTCGAGACACGATCGGTCTGCTTCGCGGTCGCCTTCGGGACGGGGAGTCGCTTGATGACACCGACCTCCCACCGACCTCCCATGTCCTTGCGAGATAGCAGAGTTCTCAGCAGAAACTCAGCGGGCTCCGAGTTCGCAATCGCCAGCAAGTACAGGTCACCGACATCACCCGTAGGCAGGATCGCGGGCCCCTTGTGTCCGAACACGCACCCTTCGGGCAGCAGCCGAACACTGAGTGCCGACCCCGCCAACGGCCACGTCAGGCCGCTCTTGAAATAGTGTTCTTCGCTGGGCAGTGCGTTGCCGGCCGCCTTCAGATCGGCACGATGCTCCACCTTCCAGTCGATGACGAGATCGATCCCCGCATAGAAGCGGCAGAAATCACCACCCTTGGCGAAGGGAACCCAGCCGGTGTTCGAAACCACTTCCCACCATTGCCGGACCCAGCGCGGGTCATCGCCCGTTGCCTTGCCCTGCCGTGCAATTGCCCATGTCGGCTCCAGTGCGAGGGCCTCCCGAAAAATCGGAGCAACGATGCCGACGCGCTCGTAGGCGAGCGGACTCCCATCAATCGCTGAAAAATCTCGACGGGCGACGTCATGTCGAATGTCGTCAGCCTCACCTCGAAGCACCTTCACGAACATTTCGTGGCGCTTGTCCGTCTCTCCGCGCCGCGCCTTGAACCGCTCGAGTTCGAAGAACGCGGCGCGTTCGGCCTCAGTGACCACGTAGTACGCGCGGTCCGCCTGCTCCTGGCTTGTCTCGATGCCCTCGCGGGCCTGCGTGGCCTGGATCGTCGATACCATCAGTTTTCGACGAAGGTCCGCATCGGCGAGAATGGCCTTCACGTTCACGCGCTTACCGGCCATCGCGGGCCTCCCATCGTGCCTGCGCGGCCTGCTGCCATTCGGCAATGAGCGTCGCGAGCGGTGCGTAGTTTCTGTGAACGCGAACGTCCTCACACGCCGCGTAGTACCGCGTCTCGTCCGCGCGCCGGTCGTATACGTCGAGCGGCAACATGTCGTTCTGCATCAGCATCAGGTTGCCGACGATGAAGGCCGTGCGGCCGTTCCCTTCACGGAACGGGTGCAGCGCGATGAGCTCGCCCATCACCTGGGCGACGAACTCGAAGACCTTGCTGTCGTCGTCCGAGACGAAGGGCGAGCGTGAGAACAGATCGCGCTCCATGACGGCCATCTGCGGCTCGATG
>CAZAIE010000009.1:0-2017 GCA_964485035.1 uncultured Myxococcaceae bacterium
TCCACCACCGGCGCCCGTCCCGCGCGCTCGTCGAGGTAGAGCGAGACGTCGCGCGTGGTCTCGGCAGGCCACTCCCGCGAGGCCGCCGGGAGTTCGTCGATCATCTTCTGCAGCGCCTCGCCGAGCAGCGGCGCCAGCTGCCTGCGCTCCAGGGTGGTCACGAAGGTCTCGTGGGAGACGAAGGTGGCGTGCAGCAGCGAGTCCACCGAGACGTAGATGGGCAGCTGCGACTGGAAGATCTCGTGGTACGCGAGCGCGTAGGTCCCGAGGTGCAGGCGGTCCAGCACCGCGAATCCGTTCGCCGTCAGGGCCGTCAGCTCGGCCGGGGTGAGAGAGAAACGCCGCGAAACCAGGTCCAGGTGCCGAGGTGGGCTGACGTGGTTCCACGGCGTCGAGGCGACCGCCGCGCCCGAGGGTGTCGCCGGATTCAGCAGCCGCGAGCGCACGCGCTCCCAGTTCTCCATCAACGGGTAGCACTTGGGGTCGTCCACGACTGGGGTCGGCTCGCAGCGCTGGGCGGACGTCTTGGTCGGGAATAGACCATCGAGGTCGCCCACTTGGCCGAGGGCGAACGCGGGCAACAGGGACAGCGCGACGAGGGACAGGGACGCAGGCATCGAACACCTCCGCACCAGGTGGCTTCACGAAACGTGCCGTAGCACACGCCCCCCGCGCCGGACCGACCTGGGGCAACACAACGTAACGAAGTGGAAAGCGGTGTGGCGCGCCGACCCTCGTGCCCTACCCCACCAGCGCCGGCCAGTTGCGATGCAGGTGTGCGCGCAGCGCCGCCTGCTCCTGCCACCGCGGGTCGCGCGCGTCGGCCCGGTGCGCCGAGGCGAGCAGCGGCTCCAGTGCGGCCACCAGCGTCCCAACGGTCTCGGCGTCCTCGACGACCAAGAGCGCCTCGCTCTCCCAGTAGGCGGCGGTGACGTCGAAGTTGGCGCTCCCCACCGCCGCCTCCTCGTCGTCGCGGACCAAGATCTTCGCGTGGACGTAGGGGAGCACCCGCTGGAGCTCAGGCTCCCAGCCCGGCAGCGGCGCCAGGACCAGCTCCCCGACCTCGCCTCCCGCCTGCACGAGCGGGTCCAGCCGCGCGCGGATGAGCTGGTCCGCCAGCTCGCGCAGCACGCCGCCGGGGAACGGCTGGTCGTCCCCGAACCGAGGCCGCGCGCTCCCGAACAGCACCTGCACGCGCACGCCCCGCCGTGCCGCGGCCACCAGCGCCCGCTGCAGCTCCACCGCGAAGGGGAAGGCGTTCACCGCCACCAGCCGCCGCCGCGCACGGCGGATCAGGTCCAGCTGGGCATCGAAGGTCGCGGTGTCGCGCAGGCCGTCGTGCAGCACCAGCCGGCACGCGCTCGGACCCGCGGGCGGAGGGACCGGTCCCGGCTCGAAGGGCGCCCCGCCCGAGGCAAGCCACGAGGAAAGGAACGCGCGCTGGATCCGCTCCACCACCGGCCCGCGCACCCACGCGCAGCAGTCCAGCCAGGGCACGTCGCGATAGTTGGAGGTGCGCTTGAGGGCGACCTCCTCGAAGCCGGTGAGGTACGGGGCTCCCAGGTTGCGTCCGCTCACCGCCGCCAGCGCGTCGTCGACGATGACCAGCTTGCGGTGGTTGCGCTGCTTGAGCGCCACCAGGTCCGGCACGCCGCCCAGCGGTCGGTAGGCGCTCACCTCCACCCCTGGGATCTCGTCGAGCCGCTCCAGGACCGGGTTGCGCGCGCGGAAGACGTCGTGGCGGCTGTAGAGCGCGTCGATGAGCAGCCGCACCTGCACGCCCCGCCCCGCGGCCTCGGCCAGCGCCGCGACGAAGCGCTCCGCCACCTCGCCCTCCTCGACGATGTAGCACTGCCAGTGCACTGTCCGGCGGGCCTGCCCGATGGCCGCGAGCAACGCTTCGCGAGCGCCGCGGTTGTCGAGCTCGAAGCGGACGGAGTTGCCCGACAGCCGCTCCGTCGAGGGCTCGCTGGCCTCCACCCCTGGCCCCTCGGACGACGAATCGACGGCCCCGCCG
>CAZAIE010000009.1:2027-23774 GCA_964485035.1 uncultured Myxococcaceae bacterium
GCCCTGGCTGGACTGCTGCGCGGATGAGCACTCCCTGCTCGCGCAGCCGGCGCGCCAGCCGACGCAGCCGGACGGGATCCACCGCCGCGGGGAGATCGATCGCTCCGCCGTCGTCGAGCCAGGCGCTCGCATCAAGCAGGACCGGCACCCCCACCCACGGCGCGCGCTGGACCAGGCGCTGACGCATCGTCTCCAGCGCGGTGTCCCAGCGCAGCCGGACGAAGACCAGGTGGCTGTCCGCCGCGAAGGGCTGGAGCGGCGCCAGCACCTCCTCGGGCGAGTCGGCGTCCACCAACACCACCGGCTGCCGCGGCATCAGGGCCCGCACCCGGCAACGGTCCGTCGGGTCGGCCGCGAGCGAGAGCTGGGTCTCGCCGTCCCAGCCCTGCTCCGGCAGCTCCACCACGCCCAGGTCGTGGTCCAGCGGCTCTCGGTCCCAGACCAGCCGCTCCCCGGGGTCGAGCTGCACGCGGCCCAACGGTCCGTCCCGCTCCACCGCAACCAGCGGCGGCACCCCCGGGAGCAGCAGCGTGTCCGACGCCGCCAGGCGGTCCGTGAGGAGCGCCGGGGCGCGACCCGAGCGCGGGAGCAGCAGCGTGGGCCGCTGGGCCTGCTGCAGGGCGTCGGCGGCGAAGAAGCCGTGGACCAGCGCCTCCACGTCCGAGATGGCGTCGCTGGGGACCACCACCAGGTCCACGTTCGCCGCCACGGCCGCGCGGTCGACCTCCTGGGCGAGCGAGGTGGGAAAGGCGCTGAGGCCGAGGACGGAGACCAGCCGGTCGGGCCGAGCGGCGCGCAGCGTCGCGGTGAGCGCCGCGTGCCGCGCCTCGCCGTCGTGCGTGAGGATGCCCGAGACGTGCGCCGCGCCGGCGAAGCGGGGGAGCAGCGCGGCGAGCGCCTCGAGCTCGCTGGCGTCCGCGCCGGTCACGAACGCCACGTGGCCCAGCGGCCGCGAGGGCACCGGGCAGCGCGCACCGGAGGAGAGCACGTGGACACCGTGGTGGAGCGCGAGCCGGACCGCCAGCTCCGCCCGGGCGCGCGCGCGGCACTGCGGAAGTGGCCCCAGCGCCACCAGGTCGCCCGGCTGGAGCCCGAGCGAGGTCGCCAGCGCGCGCGCGTCCAGCGGCGCCTGACCCGCGGGGCTCTCCTCCGAGTCGCCGCGCGTGCCGTTCGGGGCGAGCCCAGGGCTGGGCAGCACGTGGGTGTCGGCGCGAGGCGCGAGCAGCCGCACCGTGGCCAGCGAGGGCCCGGCGGGTCCATCCAGGACGAAGGCGCGGCGGAACACAGCCCGAGACTCCCCCGCCGGTGCCTGGGACTGCAACCGTCGACCTTCACCCCTGCCGCAGGCTCACCCAGGCGCACAGCGCTTCGAACCCGGGCATCCCCGGCTCGGCGAGCAGCGCGGCAGTCCGGTCCAGCCCGAGGCAACGCGCTCTCTCCGCCAGCCGCTCACGCTGGGGCTCGAGCGCCTTCCCTTGGGCTGCTCCAACGAGGAGCCTGCGGCCCAAGAACTCTGCCAGGCGCTGCACGAAGGTCGTCGCCGGGTCGGCGGCCAGGGGCGGCGGGGCGTCCCAGGTCCCGGGCGCGCCGTCGTCGAGCCAGGGCTGCAGGACTCGCACCCTCCCGGCCTCTTCCACGCCCAGCGCCGCGAGCCGCACGCGCGCCGAGCCATGCTCGGAGACCCGGTGCCCGGTCGCCCAGCGCACGTGGCCGTCCCGCACTGCCCGAAGCACCTCGCCCATCGACGCCCGGGTCGCCGCGTGGTGGGCCAGCAGCGCGACCCGTTCGTGGCCGTGAGGATCGAAGAGGGGAACCTCGAGGCACTGCCGCACGGGGTCGAACCGCGCCTGGCCGCAGCGCTCGACGCGAAGCACCACGAAGCGCTCGGGCCCGGAGTCGAGAGCGGTGAAGTCGGCGACCGTCGCGGCCGCGGGCAGGTCCGAGAACGGCGACGCCTCGGCAACGGTCACCTCGCGGGTGGCGAGCGTCAGCAGCCCGCCGGGCGCCCGCTCGACGCCAGCGAGGGCGAAGCGCCGGGATCCCGCCGCTGCCAGGGCCAGCCGTTGCTGGGTGGTGTCCCGGGCGATCGCGTGCACGTCGTCGTCCCAGCCGCACCTTTGCTCGAGGAAGCACCAGCTGGAGGTGTCGAGGGACCAGCAGTACGCCCGGACCCTCGGGCCGCCGGTGGAGGAGACGACCTCGCTGCCCAGGCCAAGGAACCAACCCGACGCAGCCCGCGGCGCCTCGGTCAGGGTCGCTCGACGGCCGCGACCCAGCGCGAGGAGGCTCGCTCCGAGGAGGAGCGCGCCATCCGCCGGGCGCAAGCGACCACGGCGGACCAGGACCTCCTCCCGCCAGGCGAGCAGCTCGCTCAGCCTGTCTGCGGCCTCCGAGTAGCCGTCCCCACGCAGGCGGGCGGCGGCTGCGTCGAGGCGGCTCACGGCGGAGGGCGCCACGGCCTGGATGCCCGTCGAGGCGAACGCGTGCAGCGTGTCGTGGACCTCGTCCCGGAATGCGATGGGGCGTGTCTCGGTCGTCTGGGCGGTCAGGACCGCTCGCTCGTTCGCTGGCCTTGCCACGGCCGCCTCGGGAGCGCCCTCGCACAGCAGCAGCAGGCTCCGGACACGGTGGCGACACCAGCCCTCGGCGGGGCAAGTGCAAGAGCCCTGCGCCCAGCGCCCCGACTCGAAGACGCAGCGGCCGTCGTCCCACTGCACGACGATCCGCCCCTGCTCCTCCTGCACGGACCCCAGGTGCTCGCGCTCCGAGAGCTCCCTTCGACACCGCTTGAGCAGGCCCGGCGACACGGCCTCGAGCACCTCCGGACCTGGACGAGGGTCGCTCATCGCTCCACCTGCTGGACCACCCAGGAGGCGAGCTCCTCGGGCGACATCGTCGAGACCGATGCGCCGACCTCCTCCAGCCTGCGCGCCAGGGCCTGGTCGAAGGGGGCTGGCGCCCCGTCTGCGAGGGTGGTCAGGACGAGGAGCCGCGCTCCAGCCGAGACCAACTCCCGCGCGCGCTCCACCAGGCGGCCGCGGGCGCTCCAAGACTCCTCGAGGTCGGTGACCAGCACGACCAGGGTCCGCTGAGGGTCCTCGACGAGGCTCTGCGCCTGCTCCAGCGCCCGGGCGATGTGCGTGCCGCCGGTGAGCGGCGCACCGAGGAGCAGGGAGACCGGGTCGCCCTGGCGATCGCTGCAGTCCTCCACGACGTCGGTGAAGCGCAGCAAGCGCGAGTCGAGGGCCGGCAGCCGCGCGAAGACCGTGGCGCAGATGGCGGCGTTGAAGGCCGCCTCCTGCATCGAGCCGGATTGATCCACGACCAGGATCAGGCGCCAGCGCTTGCGAGGATCGGAGAACGCGGAATGGAACATCGGCCGGTCGATGACCAGCCTGCCGCGCGCGAGGTCGTAGTGGCGCAGGTTGCGGTGGATGGTCTGTCGGGCGGCGAAGCGGCGATGGGGCCCCGCCCGCCTCACGTGGCTCCGGCTGGCCCGCCCGGAGGCGCCGTCGCCGACCTCCTTCTTCAAGCGCGCGAGGATCTCTTCGACGATCTGGCCGACCACCGCGCGGGCGGCGGCCTGGGTCGCGAGATCGCGGCCCTCACCGCGCAGGAGTCGCTCGATGAGCGCCGCCGTCGGGCTCAGGCGCCCCTCCCGCAGCAGCGAGGCGAGCCCCGCTGGGTCGGCAGCCAGCGCATCGGCGCCGAGGCACGCCGGGTCGGCGCCAGGAAAGGACTGCGCGAACTGTTGCAACGACAGCGCCTGCTTGGTCCCCGCGTCGGCCCCCCCGCCTGCGCGCACGTCCCGAGGCCGTTCGAACGGCAGGGCGTCGAGGCCTGCGGGCCCGCGCGCCATCCCGAGCAGGAGCTCCCAGCGCTGGCGGCGGACGGAGTCGCTCACCGCTGGACTCCTTCCAGACCCAGTGCGCGAAGCTCGTCGTGGTCGACGGCGTCGACGAGGCGGCGTCGGGCAGCTTCCACGCCGTCGGGGTCGGGGAGCGGCATCTCGTCACGAGGACCGAGGACCAGCTCGCGCAGCGCGAGGTTCTCCGCCACCGAGAGCGTGGAGAGCTGGCGGTAGAGGTCGGGGAGCGCGCCGAGGAAGTCGCCAGGGCCTGCGGTGGAAACGAAGGCGTCGAGCCCGGCGACCACCGCGGGCCAGAGCAGTGCACCCTGCCCTGCGACCTGCACGAGGCTTCCGAGCGGAGCGCCGGGGCTTCCGCGGCCGAGCACCAACTTCGAGAGGATGGCGAGGCGCTCGGCGTCCCCAGCGAGCCCGACCCACCCCAGGAGCGCTCCCTGGAACCGTCGGGCGAGGGTGCCGCGGACGACCGACTCGAGCCGGCTGCCCAGCGCCTCGGCCCCCCGACGCGACAGGACCTCCCAAGCGCGGATCTGCCTTCCCACCGCTTCCAGGTAGTGCTCCTCGCTCCGGAGCGGCACGTCGATAGCCGAGAGGAGCTGCAGGCTCCGGTCGAAGGCACGCTGGAGCAGGGAGGTCCGCCAGGCCACCTTCCCGTCGAGGCGCCGAATCCACTCGAGCTGCTCGCAGAGCCGCAGGTAGGCGTCCGAGAGGTGGCGCTCCAGCACGGGCTCGGCCTGCGGCCCGGCCTCCCTCAGCGCCTCACCCGCCTGTTCGAGCCGGCGCGCCCTCGCGGCCTCCTCGAGGACGTGCTCCGACCAGGCCTCCTCCAGGTTCCGGGCGCTCGTGCGCGCGACGCAGCGCTCGGCGGCCTCGGCCAGCCGGCGCCGCTCGTCAGCCCTGCCCTTGTCGGGGCGCGGGTCCTCGTCGTCCTCACGTTCGTTCTCGACGCCCAGCAACTGCTCCAGGTGCGCTCTCGCAGAGTATTCCAGCGCCTTTCGCTCGCGCAGCTCGAGGGTCCGCTCGAGCTCCAGGGCGAGCGGCGGAGCCGGCGCGTCGGCGGTGAGCTGCCCGCGGAGGGTTCCCTGCAAGACCTCCCGGGCACACACGACAGCGGGATGATCGGAGCGGCCCTCGCCCAGAACCGACGCGACGCCCTCGAGGATCTCGTAGGGGGAAGCGAGCGCGCGACCTCGCAGGCGCGCCAGCAGGTCTACCTGGACGCGCACCTGCTGCCAGCGATCCGTCCCCGAGGCGAGCGAGCGCTCCCGGCAGGCGAGGACGATCTGCTCGAGGAGCCGGGGCACGACGCGCTCTGGCTCTTGGGCCTGCAGCGCCCTCCACCGCTCGCGCTGGAAGGCAGCGAAGGGGACGGTGCTGCGGGCCTCGTCGAGGGGCTGCACCGTCCACGCCGCTGGCCCTCCGGGAGCGGGAGGGAGCGTCGCGAGGAGGGAGGACACCCGGGCGACCGTCCCCGCCGGGACGAGGGCCGCCGTCGGCACGCCCTCCGCGAAGGGAGCGAGCCTCGCGGCGATCGCCGCGCCGAGCGAGGGCTCGCGGAGCGGCTCGGCCAGCGCCTCCACCCGTCCGAGGAAGTCGTCCCCCGGGCCGAGCTCGAGCTCCTCCGTCGCGAAGCGGTCGGGGAACGGCGCCCCGTGCGCCACCTCGATGCCCCTGCACTCGATTGCCCGCTCGGCGGCGAAGGCCAGTGCCTGCCACTCTGAGCTGAACTCGTGCCACTCCCGCCGCTCGTCCCCCCGCAGCACGAGGACCGGCAGCCGGCCCACGTAGCGGGACAGCTCGGCCGCAGGCCCCGGGACGACCACCCGTCGCGGCGGCGCCGCCTCCAGCCGTCGCCGCACCTCGTGCGCCGCCCGCGGGCTCGAGGGCAGGAAGGGGATGAGGAGGAGTGGCATCGACCCGACCGCCCTCACGAGCGGCAGCGCGCGAGCCAGGCGTGGTGCAGCGCCTGCCAGTGCCTGCCCTCGCGCCGGCGCAGCACCTCGCCGAGGTAGTGCTCGAAGCGGTGCCGGTCCTGCTGCTCGCTCTTCACCACCGTGCCCGCCAGGTTCTCGAGCAGGAGCCCCGCGTCCGCCCCGCCGCCGTGCACCTGCGCGTCGATGGCCGTGGCCACCGCCACGTTGATGGCCTCCGCGGTGCTCAGCGGCGTGGTCATGAGATCCAGCGTCTGGCCCTCGGCGGTCTGGCCGCTGCGCAGCTCGCGGAAGCTGGTGACCAGGAGGTCCAAGAGCGGGGCGGGCAGCTCCTCACCCATGCCCACCGCGGCGAGCTGGGCCTTGGCCTCGCGCTCGACGAGGCGGCGCTCGGCCTCGGCATCGGCGATGGGGTGCACCACCTCGAAGTTGAAGCGCCGCTTCAGGGCCGCGCTCATCTCGTTGACGCCCCGGTCGCGCGAGTTGGCGGTGGCGATGAGGTTCATCCCCGGCTGCGCGTACAGCACGTCGTCGGGCGGGGACAGCTCGGGCACCGTCACCATCCACTCCGAGAGGATGGAGAGCAGCGCGTCCCCCACCTCGAGCGGGCAGCGGGTGATCTCCTCGATGCGCGCGATGGCGGCGCGCTCCATGGCGCGCCAGACCGGCCCGGGCACCAGCGCGCCGCGCGTCGGGCCCTCGGCGAGCAACCGCGCGTAGTTCCACCCGTAGCGGATCTGGTCTTCGGTGGTGCTGGCCGCGCCCTGCACCGTGAGCGTCGAGCAGCCGCAGACCGCCGCGGCGAGCAGCTCGCTGAGCATGCTCTTGCCCGTCCCGGGGTCGCCGAGCAGCAGCAGCGGGCGTCCGCTCACCAGCGTGGCCACGCAGCGCTCCACCAGGCGGACGTCGCCGATGAACCTGCCGTCGCAGACGAACTCCACGACCGAGCGCGGGGCGAGCTGCCAGCCCGGCGGCTTCTTCGCGTCGCGGTCGCGCTCGCGCAGGGCCTGCAGCGCGTCCGCCCACCGCAGCTCCGCGGGCTCGCGCTTGCGCGTGATGGGGGTAGTCATCGCTCTCTCCTACTTCCAGACCTCACCGGAGTTCTTCTTCAGCCGGGCGTCGAGGTCGGCCAGGCCTGCGAGCTCGGGCGCCCCGGTGCGGCAGTCGGCGTGGCACCAGGCGGTGCCCTTGCCAGTGAACTGCGGCGTCTCGATCAGCCGCTCGATGCCGATGCGCACCGTGTCCTTGGCGATGGGCTTGCTGCAGACCACGCAGACGGACCGGCTGCTCTTGGCCAGCTCCGCGAACGGGTGGCGGCCAGTCTGCGGCAGGCCCGCGCCCGCAGCGCCCGGAGCGGCCGGCGTGGCACTGGAGGTGGCACCCTTCTCAGCGCCCCCGGCCTTCCCGGTGATCGCCTCCAGGTCGTGGAGGATCTCGCTGACCGTCACCGCGTGCAGCGTCCCGAAGGCCTTCTTGCAGGTCACCGCCTTGATCGCGCTGGCGTTGTCCGCCAGGCGCGCCTCGATCATCACGTCGTCTCGGGGGAACTCCCGCGCGAAGCTCTCGGTCCCGCCCTGGTCTCCGACCTCCCAGGTCTGCCAGCCGCGCGCGTGCATTCCGGACTCGATGGCGTAGAAGCCCAGCCGCCGCCCCGCGAACCGGCTCAGCTCCTTGAGCGACCGCTCCTTCTCCTCCAACGCGAAGAGGGGCCGCCCGGCCTGCGGGAAGAGCGGCTCGAGACGGTAGTCCTTGAAGAGCGCTGCCCAGGTCTCGAACACCTTGCGCCCGGCCTCCTCCAGCTCCGCCGGGTGCGCCACCCCCACGCTGCGACCGCTGGTGAGCGTGAACGCGCGGTCCTCCGCGTCCGAGAGGGTTCGGTCCTCCCCGACGCGGAAGGTGGCCACGAGCCTGTCCTTCCCGTCGTACTCACCCCAGATCATCCGCTGCGCGAGCGGCGAGAGCAGCGCGTGCTCGACCACGTACTTCTGGAAGTCGCCCCCCGCGCGGCGCCGGCCGTCGATCATGTCCTGCTCGAGGCGACGCGTCTGGATGGCCACCACGCCCTCGCGCACCTTGGCGTCGGCGGGACAGGGCACCGACTGGTCGAGCATGAGGGGGACGTCGAGCGACCGGGCGTTGGCGATCTTCTCGAGGATCTCCTCGGCGGCGTCCCGGCGCGGCTGGTACTTCGAGGGCGTCACCAGGGCGTAGATCGCGTGGATGGCGAGCGGGGTGTCGATCTGCCGCAGGAGTTCCATCCCCTGCAGCGCCCTCTGGTGCGACCAGTCGGCGAGGCGGGCGCCGACGTACGCCGCAGAGAGGTCGCCCCCGAGCGCGCCGAGGGCGTCGAAGGCCCAGCGGTCGCCAGAGGGGGCGCCGAGCTTCTCCCACTGCTGCGCGAGCGCGACCGCAAAGGCGTCGAGCGAGGCGGGCGTGAACGCGCCCTGAAGCGCGGCGACGAGCCCGAGCGCCTTCTTGCCACCCAGCTCGGACTTCAGTCCCTGCAGCACGTCCAGGGCGGCGACGTCGGCCTTGCTGCCTCCCACGGGCTCGAGCGCCGGGAGCCCCTTGGGGTCGAAGACCATCTTGAGCTGCTTGAGCCCGCCGAGGATCGCCTTCACCTTCTCCCGCGCCTCCGAGGGATCCGCCGGGCGGACCGCCTGGACCTCGGGCGCGGCAGGAGCGGCGGTGCTCGCCACGCCGGCCTTGCGCTCCAGGCCGCGGAGGTCGGTCTCGATCTCAGCGAGCGCAGCGTCGATGTCCGGGAAGAGCACTTTTTTCGAGTGTGCGGCGCAGACGGCGCCGGTGGCGCGGCGGACCCGGTAGCAGTGGTCGGTCTCGTAGCAGGCGAAGACGAGGTAGTCCTTCTCGCGCTTCACCTTCGTCCCGTCCTCGTCGAAGTGCTCCTCGCCGAGCGAGCGCCTCAGCGCCTTGATGGCGTCCATCATCCCCGCGGCCTTCTGCACCTTGGCGAGGAGCGCCTCCTGTGCCGCCACCTCGGCGAGCACCTTGGCGAGGACGTCCTCGAGGGTCCCCAGGGCCTTGCCCTCGGGGGTTCCGTCGGGCTGAGCGGCCCGCACCTTCCCGGTCGCCGAGTCCACGACGAAGGCGTCGTCGAAGCCCGCCTTCACCAGCACGCCGGACGAGAGCCCCAGCACCTCGGGCCCGGGGACGTTCGCCTCTTCGTCCTCGGCCGCCTCGAGCTTCGCCAGGCGGTGCATCGCCTCGCCGAGCTTCTGGCACGGCCCGGCGAGTTCCTTCGGGATCGGCGTCTGCTTGGCCTTCTCCGCCTTGGCCTGCGCCGGTGCGCCCGCGGTCGGCTTGGGCAGGGTCGGCGGGAACGGGAAGAGACCGGCCAGGTGCTCCAGCGTCTGGTACTCCGCCGCCGAGACCCCGCGTGCGATGAGCTCCGGCGCCCGGCGTACGAAGGCGCCGTGCCAGAGGCAGCCGTAGTAGTCATCGTCCTCGTGGGGCGGCTTGGCGACCGCCTTGAGGCGGGCGAGGGCCGCGCGCGCCACCGCCGGGTCGGCGTCGGCGATCAGCCAGGCCATTGCCAGCCGGCCCTGCGGCGACTCGTCGAGCTTGTCGAGCGCGGCGATGCGGTCCTTCGCCTTGCCCGGCACGAGGGCCGCGAAGGCGCGCTTCTCGAACAGCCCCAGCCCCTTGGCGCCCTTCACCAGCGGCGCGTCCGAGGCGTCGCCGAGGAAGGCGAGCGCGAGGGCGACCTCGCGCAGGTTCCCCTGGGAGGCCTTCATGGCCTTGCGAAGCAGCGGGCCCATCTCGGCCGGCGCGAGGAGCGCGGCCGCGAGCGTGTAGAACTCGACCGCGTAGCCCTGCTCGAGCGAGGCCTTGGTCCGCTCGAGCGCGAAGGGCGCCAGTTCTGGAGCGAGCAGCGCCAGCGCCGAGAAGCCCCGGATGTTCTCCAGCACCGGCAGGAGCGGGAACGTGGCGGGGTGCCGGGTGTAGGTCGCGAAGACCTCGAAGCGGTAGCCGTTGAGCACCTGCTTGGCCTTGGGCTGCATCGCCTGGCAGAGCTGTGCCGGAAGGTCGGGCGTCTCGTGGGACTCGTGGGCGAGCATCGGCAGCACGCGCTCGAGCACGTAGCCGTAGCTCACCTCCTTCTCCTGGTACGTCTCCTTCCTGCAGAAGAAGTCCGCGCACATCCGCACCAGCTCGGGGTGGATGGCGCGGCGCTTCACGGCCAGCGGGTACTCCTCGAGCGCCCGGCAGACGGCCCTGGAGAGCTCCCACTCGGTCACGAGCTGGAGCAACTCCGGGATGGCCCGCTCGCCGTGGCTCTTGGCGAGCCCCACCGGCCGGGAGCCGTACTCGTTCTGCTCGATGACGTCGCGGACGCTCGCCATGGGACCCTCGTTGCAGGAGAGAGCGACACGGTAGCGGCCCGCCTTCGAGGCAGGCAAGGAGCCGGCCCGGAGCAGTTCACGACGAAGCGGACGGGGAGCGACTGCAGTTCCGTCAGCGGACGGGGCTGGCGGAAGGCCAGGAGGCTCCAGCCTCCTCGGCGCCGTTCTCGGGCGGGCGGTCCCAGCCTTCGGCGGTGCACCAGGCCCCGACCATCCCGTGACAGGCGTCCGCCCACACCACCGTGCAGGTTCGCGCGCCGGAGTACTGGGAGTCCCCGGGCGTCAGCCCCGTTCCGTAGGTCTGGTCCTCGAGCTTGGCCTTGAGACCAGCCACGTGCCCGCCGCGGTAGGGCGGCTCCATGCTGCCGTCTTCGTAGCGCGCCTCTTCCTCCGTGAGGGCGAACCACAGCATCGTCGTCCAGCTCGACTGATGGGAGCCGCCACTGCCCCACATGGAGAGACACGCGAAGAGCGGAGTGGCACACCCGGGGGCCGGGGGAACGCGCGCACACCGCTGCTCGGCCGACAAGGGCGCGAGGTCCACCCCGAGCTTGGCGAGGTTGAAGTAGGCGTTGCTCCTGACCTCCGGATCGCCCTGGTAGGGCAGCGGCCCCGTGGCCTCGAGGATGGCGCGTTGGTTCGCGGCCAGTGCCTCCTCGGTCTTCCCCAGCCGCGCGAGGCAGAGGCCGAGATCGGCGTGGTACTCCGGCGCCGACGGGCACCCGGCGACGGCCTTGCGGAATCCCTCGCAGGCGGCAGCGAACTTCTTGGCGCGGAAATCCTTCGTGGCCTGGTCGCGCAGCCCCACGGCGCCCTGGGGACAGGGGTCGCGTCGCAGGGTCAGCTCGGGGTACCGGAACCAGCGCGCAGCCTCGTTGGGGGTCGTCGCCAGCAGCTCGATGGCTCCCCTGGCCTGGTAGGAGAGGTCCACGACCGTCAGTGCTCCCTCGGGGTCGGAGACGCTCTCGCTCCAGAGCAGCGAGCCCTCGGGACCGTACTCGGCGAGCACGAGGCTGCCGGCGGGAGCGGTCACCTTCGCGGGACGCTCGCCGGGTCTTCGCGGGACCTCGAAGACGCCTCCCGGACGAGCGGGGCTTGCGACCAGCAGCCAGCCGGACGAGATCGCCGCGCGGCCCACAAGGCCGAGCGCGCGCGCCGAGAGCAGCCTGCCCTCCGCGTCGTACTCGGCGACGTAGAGCGACTCACCGGAGGCCTTGAGCGTGAGGGCGGTCGGTCCGGTACCGAAGACCGCCTCGTCCCGGAAGCTCCCCAGGACGCGAACCCCGACCGTCGCGGAGGTCTCGAGGGCGGTGACCGAGGCGCCGACCGCGGTGACGATCCATCGCACGGCCCCCTGGCCGTCCAGATGGGCGAGGAACATGGAGTCGCGCTTGGGGCTGAGGAGCTGACGGCTGCCCTGCGGCACCTTGCACCTGAGCGACTCGCGAAACCGGCCCGCCGCGAACGCGGTGCCGCGCGAGCCGTGGGCCAGGGCCGTTGTCTCTCCCTCGGGGGTCGGGAGCACCGACAGGAAGCCGGGCTTCCCGCCGGGGCCGTACCGGGCCACGAAGGCGCCGGACTCCGGACCTACGAGCCGACCTCCGGCGAGCAGGGCGAACTCGGGGGCTTCGACGGCGGCGAGGGAACGGACCTCGACCTTCGTGCCCGGGTCGCCGACGAGCCGGGTCCAGGAGGGCTGGGTGGCGCAGACGAGGTGCGCAGCTTCCGTCGCCGGGGTTTCCGTGGGCGCGCCGCTGGCGGCCGGGATCGCCCCTCTGGCCCGGACGAGCGCCGGGACGTCGAGAGTCGCTCCCGAGCGAACCTTGAGCGCAACGCACGCTCCCCCGACCGCCTGGACGTCCACCGGACCAGACGCGACCTGGACGGCCTGGTCGCGACACGCCCAGAGCGCCGGGGCCGGCTTCGACGCACGAGCGAGCAGGCCCGAGGAAGCGAAGGCGATGGGGGCTCCCGGACACCTTGGAACGGCGACCTGCGTGGGCGGCGGCCGGGTTCCGGCGCCGTGGAGGACCAGCAGGACTGCGACGGAGAGAGCAGGGTTCATGACGGCCTTCCACGTTAGTCGGCCGATGGTCAGCGCAACAACGGCCGCCCGGTTTGCACGGCAGACCTCACGGACGACGGCAGGGACCGAGTAGATTCATCGAACCGCGCGGTTCGGTACAACACGAGGCCTCGGGCAGTTTGGTCCTCCCGGTGACGAGAGATGCGACTGGCACACCTGAGCCTGGTGTTGGCTTCGTCGCTCCTCGCGTCCCCCGCGTCCGCAACCCGGCCGGAGTCGTCGTGGGCCTCGCGGACGGGCGTGTGGCCAGACCTGACGCTCCGGCTTCGCCCTGCGGAGCATCCCCTCCCCGGCGCGAGCGACGACAGCGGTGGGTCGATCAACCCGCTCCCGGCCGATCAGGAGCGCTGGCTCCGAGCGCACCTCGAGCACCTCGACCTCCGCCTCCACGCACTCGAAGGCGAGCCGCGACTCGGACCCATCCTCACGGAAGCAGCCAAGGGTCTCGTCCTGTGGCCGGCCCTCGGCGCCGTCGTCGGCGTCGTCTTCGGACTGGGAACCGGCACGGGGAGCCAGGCCCTGCTCGAGGCCATCGCAGGCGCGGCGGCTCTCGGCGCTGCCTGCGGCGTGTTCGGCGTGGTGGTGATTGCCCTGGTGACGATCGCAGTCGAATACCGGTCGGTGGGCAAGCAACGCAACGAACTGCTCGAGGAGCGCGAGCGATGGCGGTTGCGGCTGAGGGGCAGCGAGCCGCTCGCCCCCTCGAGCCCGCCGATGGTCACCGTGCGCTTCTGAGTGCGCGACGCCTGACCAGCGCCTCAGGGAACCAGCTGCACCGAGTAGCTCCCCGTCTGCAGCGTCGGGGAGGACACGGTCACGTAGTAGGTCCCCGCGGACGGAAGCGTGAGCGGGTGAGTCCCTGGTCCCTTGCCGGAGATCACCGTGGTTCCCGTCGAGGTCGTGACCTGCACGCTCACGGTCGTTGGCCCGGTCAGGACCAGCTTCGGTGAGAGCGCCCCGGCGGCGGCGGCGAAGGAGAAGACGTCCACGTCGTTGGCGAACTGCAGCGAGCCGGCGACCGCAGGGTCTCCGACGACGAGGGGGGTGGCGGACGCCGGGGTATCACCCACGTCGTCTACCCCAAGGTCCTCCGCGAGGACCGTATAGGTCCCGATCGCCCCGGTGATTCCCCCCGCGACCGCGAGGTAGTGGTGCCCCGAGATACTCGACCGGAAGGTAAACGACATGGGTTGGTACCCAACCAGGTTCCCCAATTCGATGTGGTCGCGGCTCACCAGACGGACGCGCGCGGTGAAGCCCACGGGGCTCACTGTGCACCGATAGATTCGCCCCGCCGTCGTCGCCAGCGCGAACCAGTCCGCGTCGCCCGCCATCTGGATGTTCCCAGCCACGGTGGTTCCAGGAGTGACGGGAGTCGCGGTGTTGGAGGCATCGCCGTGATCGTCGGGCCCCAGGTCGACGACCTGGACCATGTACGGCCCCAGGGGAGAGTAGTTGCCGTCGTTCTGCACCTCGACGTGGAGGTCGCCCGTGCTGGTCGCCCGGGTCCGGAGGCTGACGGTGGGATCGGAGGTCGCAGATGCGAGCAGCGTGGCTCCGTTGTTCGCAAACAGGGTGACGTGCACGGTCGGCCCCGAGGGGATGATCGAGACGGAGTAGATGTGCGAGGCGGTGGCGCCGAACACGAAGTAGTCGCGGTCGGTCGGGTAGTCGATCGCGCCTGCGGTCGGAGTGTCCAAGGCAAGCCGGGTCGCCGTGGCAACGTTCCCTCCGTGGTCGTCGATGCCCAGGTCGGTGACGGTCACGGTGTAGGGGGTCATGGCCAGCGCCCAGTAGTTGAAGGCCTGTCCCACCTCGACGTAGTACGGGCCGGTGCCGCTGGCGCCGATGATGATGGGGCTGCCGGAGCCAACCTGGGTCTTCCCATCGCTCAGGTAGACGGAGCAAGTCGGAGACGGCGCCGTCATCGCGAGCTCGAACTTGTAGACGTGGCCAGGAACGGTAGTCAGCGAGAAGAAATCCCGGTCGCGCCGTGACTGCAGGGTTCCGGAGACCGTGGTCCCGGCAAGTAGCGGTGTCGCGTCGGTGAACGAGTCCCCGTAGTCGTCGGGCCCGCCATCCTCGACGAGCACCGTGTACGAGGTTGGGCTGTTCTGCCGAATGCCCAGGTAGTACGGGCTCGTGCTGGCGCTCTTGAAGTAGAGGGTCGCCGTCGTGCCCTCTCCGAAATCGAGGAGGGTCAACCCATCCACGTCGAACAGGCTGGCGCCGACGCTCCCCGCCCCCGTGACGGTGACCCGATAGAAGCGTCCGGGGAGCGCGCTGAACCGGAAGAAGTCGGTGTCGAGGGTCGCCGAGATGACCCCACTCACCGCGGTCCCGAGCGACACCTCGGTCGCCGTCGCGGCGGTGTCGCCGTGATCGTCCAACCCGTGGTCCTCCACCGTCAGGGAGTAGCCGGCGGAGGTACCGGAGCTGTAGCTGAGCACCTGCACGTAGTAGGTCGCGCTGACGGTCGCCCTCCACTCGAGGCTGCCTCCAGACCCGGACTTGCTCGCCAGGGGGGAGGAGTTGTTGGGGTTGTTCGCTCCCGCGACATCCCAGAGCCGGTATTGGAGCTGCCCGGCGCCGGAGACCATGACCCGGTAGAGGTGGCCCGGGACCGCCTGGAAGGAGAACCAGTCCTCGTCCCCGACGTACTCGAGGGAGTGCGCGGTCGTCGGTCCGACCGCCTGCGCCATGGCGCCTGCCGCATCGTTGGGAACGTCGTCGTCCACCTCCTTCAACTGGAGGCTGTAGAGGCTGTTGGGATTCGAGGTGCCGTAGGGCTTGACCCGCAGCAGGATGCGCCCGGCTCCTGGATAGACGACGAGGTTCGCCTGGCCCGAGCTGTAGACGACACTCGTGGCCAGCACCTGGTTCGTGCCGCTGAGGAAGTCGACCCTGACTCCGGCGTTCGGGCTGACCGTCGCCACGTAGGCCTTGCCCGCCTTGGCGTCGAACGCGAGCCAGTCGTTGTCGGTGGCGAGGTTCAGCGTGTGGGCCTCGAAGACCGGCAGCGTCACCACGCGCGCCAGGCTCGCGCAGTCGTCGGGCTCGTAGGCGTCGCCGGTGTCGTGCGCAGCGGGGCAGTCCACCGGGGCCTGGAAGCTGCAGCCTCCCGCGCCATCGTCCACGTACCCGGTGTCGCAGCCACACCGGAAGCCCGTCGGCCCCACACTGCACACGCCCTGGTGCGGCGCGGTGCACGGGTTTGGGTTGCACGCATCGACGCAGGCGCCCTGGCCGTCGTCCCTGAAGCCGGGGTCGCAAGAGCAGATGGCCGCGGAGCCGCTGGCGCGGCAGACCGCGCGGTGCGCGCCGGTGCAGGGGTTCGGCTGGCAGGGGTCGATGGCCGCACACCCACCGGCACCGTTGGCTTGGTAGCCCGGATCACAGGCACAGACCACGCTCGCCTGATCGATGGAGCAGACCGACTGGTGGGGCGTGGTGCAGGGGTTCGGGGTGCACGAGACCGCCGGCACGCAGCCGCCCTGGTCCCAGTAGCCCGAGTCGCAGGAGCAGACCGCCGCGCCGCCCACCACCCGGCACAAGCCACGATGCAGCTCGAAGCAGGGGTTCGGCTGGCAGGGGTCGATGGCCGCGCACCGGCCCGTGCCATCCTCGGCAAAGCCCGGGTCGCAGGCACAGCTCACACTGCTGCCGTCGGAGCTGCAGACCGACCGGTGCGGCTCGTTGCAGGGGTTGGGCGAGCACGAGACCGCCGCGATGCAGGTGCCCTCCCGGTCCCAGTACCCTGCCTCGCACGAGCAGACGGCCGTGGCCCCGCTCGCGCGGCAGACGGTGCGGTGCGCCCCGGTGCAGGGGTTGGGCAGGCACGGGTCCTGGGCGACGCACGCGCCCTTGCCGTCGTCGGCGAAGCCCGCGTCGCAGCCGCAGCTCACGCTCTTCCCATCGAAGCTGCAGAGCGAGCGGTGGGGCTGGGTGCACGGGTTGGGGCTGCAGGTTCCCGCGGGGACGCAGGAGCCCTGGTCCCAGTACCCCTCGTCGCACGAGCACACCACCGTGGAGCCGAGCGTCCGGCAGACGGTCCGGTGCGACTCGGTGCAGGGGTTGTCCTGGCAGGGGTCGTCGGGCACGCAGGTCCCCGCCCCGTCGTCGTGGAAGCGCGGATCGCAGGCGCAGGTGACGCCGTCGCTGATCGCCGCGCACACCGAGCGGTGCGGCGCCGTGCACGGGTTGGGCTCGCAGGAGACCGCCGCGACGCACACCCCACCCTGCTCGACGTACCCGGCCTCGCAGCTGCAGGTGGCGGAGGAACCGCTCGCGCTGCACACGGTGCGATGCAGCTCCTGGCAGGGGTTCGGCTGACAGGGGGCTGCGCCCCCATCGGGCTCCACGGTGATGGCGGTGGTGCCACACCCCAGCACGGCGAGCGCAAACGGAAGACAGAGGACCAGTGGTGAACGAGACATGAGCGCTCCAAGTGGAGGAATCGTCGAAGCCTAGAACACGACAAGGACCCGGGGTCAATTCAGTGCAACACACCAACTCCCAGCGCCCCTGCTGTCGTGCCTGCACTACTTTCACCGCCTTGCCACCAAGGACCCTGGACATGCCCCCACGCCCGCGCCCACCGACCGACCGCGAGAGCTGGAACCAGATCTACGCGGAGCACGACCTACCCTGGGACACCGGCGCGGTCGATGGCCACCTCCCCGACGTGCTCGCCCGCCACGCCATCCCGCCCGGCAAGGCCCTGGAGGTCGGCTGTGGCACCGGGACCAACTCGATCTGGCTGGCCCGGCAGGGCTTCACCATGACCGCCCTGGACCTCGCTCCGAACGCCATCGCCAAGGCCAAGGCGAAGGCCGCCGCGGCTGGGGTCCGCTGCCGGCTCCTCGCGGGTGACATCCTCCAGGACTCCGTGCCGGGCGCGCCCTTCCGGTTCGTCTACGACCGCGGCGTCTTCCACGTGTTCCAGAGCGCAGAGAAGCGGTCGCGCTTCGCTGCACGCGTTGCCGAGCTGCTGCGCCCCCAGGGCATCTGGCACAGCCTCATCGGCTCCACCGACGGTCCCGCGCGGCAGTCTGGTCCGCCGAGGGTGAGCGCCACCGAGATCGCCAAGGCCGTCGAGCCGCACTTCGAGATCCTGGAGCTGCGCTCGTCGGTCTTCGATTCCCAGAGACGCCACGAGGCCCGCGCCTGGGTGCTGGTGGCCCGCAAGCGGGTACTGTCCGCTCCATGAAACCTTCCTGGAAGACGACGCTCGTCCCAGCCTTCATCCAATGGATCGACGCGCTGGCCGCGGGACTGCCCGCCCCGGCGCGCACGTTCGGACGCTTCGCCTGGGCGCGCGGAGTGCTCTCGACCACGGTGGGCACGCGCAAGGTGCGACTGCCGCTCGCTGCACCCAACTCGGTCGTCGCCGCCGTCTGGTCCGACGACCTGGCTACCTTCGCCGCGGCTCGGGCGCAGCCCCTGGGCCAGTGGAACCGTGTGGTCACCCTCACCCGCTGTGAGGGCGCGCCCCACGACCGCTACCTGGAGCTCGTCGCGACGATGCAGGCCTGCGGCGAGACCTCGCAGGCGCAGCTCGCGTGGATGCAGGCGTGCCGCATCCAGGACGAGGACGACCGGGAGTCCGACCTCTTTCCCCTGCTGTTCCCCAAGCTGCCCAAGGCCGCGGGGATCGACACGGCGAGGTCGGCCGCAGCGCTCCTCGAGCGGCTGTTCCCCCTCGCGCGCTCGCGCTCGCCGATCGACCAGATGATCCTCGCGCACGAGCTCGCGGAGAACGTGGTCGAGGCGGCGAACGACGTCTCGGGCCTGCGGCTGCGGCGGTTGATCGACCAGGTCGACAAGGCCCTGGCGACGCTCTCCCGGAGCCCGGAGACGGCCATCGTGGACACGGTGAAGCTCGCGCGGATCTCGTGGGCCCACGCCCAGGCGTTCCTGCCGGGACCGCTGGAGCGTTGAGCCTGGGGGTCTCTCAGGGGTTCGCGCGACCGGTCCCGGGCACAGCCCTCTCGACCACGGGCCGGGGCGGACGCCGGAACGCCCGTTCGATCGGCGCCAGCGTCATCCCGTCGCACCAGGCGGCGCCGGTCACACCGCGGGGGATGACCCCGAGCCCACAGGCGACCTCGACCCGCGTCGACCTCGCGGTGAAGGGCACGCACCGCTCCTGCCAGGCCGCACCGTCCGGGGAACTCGAGCGGACCCTTCCGGCGCTCAGGCTCGCGTAGACCTTCGCTCTCCCCTCTCCGCGCATCCACCCGCAGAGCAGGTACCGGCCCCCGACGGCCAGCCCCTCGACCCGCTGCGTCCACCGCACGTTGGGTCCTGCGGCTCCCACCCGGACGCTGCGCCTCCCGTGCCATCCGAGCGCCTGCTCCCAGCCGAGCGCGCCGCCCTCTTCGGGCCCAGCGGGCTTCCAGCTGTCGGGGGTCCCGCCCTCGCCGCTCTCGAAGGAGCCGTTCGCCAGCAGGTTGACCGTCGGTGGCGGGGAGGACGGCATCACCACGTCGAACCGCAGCCGACCGCCGACCCGGGTCAGGTTCTCGATGCGGAACTGCTCCCCACCTCCGAGGTAGCTGCGAGCCACGAAGGGGCCCCGCGCGCGCTCCGGGGTCCAGAGGTCCTCCGGCATCGGGGAGCTGTCGGGCGCGATGGAGCCGTCGGCCGGCTCGACCTTGAGCAGCGGCGGGTCCTGGGTCTGGGCGGACAGCTCGAAGACATGAAGGATGCTCAGCCCGTCGAAGCGCGCCCAGGTAGCCGAGCCGTAGCCAGACTGCGGCCGGCGCCGGTACTCGACCAGGAAGTACTCGACCCGCGAGATGGGGATGAGGGCGGCCGCGAAGTCCTCCTCGGCGGGAGCGAGCTCGAGGCCCCGCGTGGTCGCCGCGACCCGCTTCGGGGTGAGCCAGCCCAGCAGCATCCGGTCGAAGGCGCAGAACCCGTTGGCCGGCTGCGCCCAGGAGTCGTGCATGAGGGACAGGTAGCCGAGAGTCCCGAAGGGCCCGTAGAGGTCGGGCAGGCCGAGGTTGTGACCCACCTCGTGGTTGAAGTTGCCGTAGGCCCCTACGACCACGCTGCGGCTCGACTGGGAGTCGACGAAGACGCGGGAGCGCAGGTGGAGCGAAGCGCCGCCGGCGACGTAGTGGGGAGCCTGTCCGTGGGTCGAGGCGACGATCCACATCGTGTCCAGGAGCCCGTCGCCGTCGGCGTCGTAGTCGTGGACGTCGACCTGCTCCTCCACCTTCTCCACGACGGCGGTGCGGAACTCGCTCCAGCTCGAGAAGGCGTCCCGGGTGAGGGGCTGGTCGAGCCGGACCCGGAGGATCTCCCACTCCATCCGAATGGTCCCCTGGCTCAGCCACCACCAGTGGCGCTCCATCCGATCGAGCATCGCGCGTACGTCGGCGAGGCTGCGAAAGCCCGCCCCCTTGTGACCCTCGAGAGTCGCGTCGGCGAAGTCGGCGACCACGCAGAGCGCCCGCGTCCGGCGGTACCTGGTCTGACACACCCCAGCGCGGCAGAGGCCGGCCCGGGCGTCGGACTCGCATGCCAGGGCGTCCTCCCCAGGCGAGTGGACGCACCGCTGCGCGACGCACCGGGCCACCTGGCACGACCGCGTCGGGCAGTCCTGCGCGAGGCGGCAGGCGTCGGCCTCGGAATCGCCCACGGAGGCCTGTCCGGGGTCTGGGGTCGCTGCGTCAGCGGACCCGGGCCATCCCTGAAGGGCGAGGAGGAGCAGCAAGGCCACGGCGCCACGTGGGGGGTTGTTCTGGCGACTGCGGTCGCGGCTCACGTGGCCCGAGGGTCCGACACCGTCCATGTCTTCATCGCTCCTGTTCGAGTGACTCTACGCCGCACCTCTCGAGACGGGACCAACGTCCTCGACCTCCGTGGGCGGTCTGCGGCAGGCTGGTCCTCCCTGTAGCCAGCCCCGTGGAGCCAATCGATGACCGCCGATGACCTGATCGCCCTCGCCGGCAAGAAGAAGATCCCCGAGCTCGTCGCCGCGGTGAAGGCCGACCCGAAGCTCCTCACCGCCAAGAGCACGGGCTGGTACGGGACCTCGCCGCTCCACCACGCCTGCTGCTACGTGAACCGGGCGGCCGCGCTGGCGCTCCTCGAGCTGGGGGCGGACCCCAACCGGCCCGCGCCCTGCTCCACCGAGGAGCCCCACACTCCGCTCGAGTACGTCTGCTCCGGGCGCTCGAGCGAGACCCAGGCCAACGTCGACGACCGCGTGGCCATCGCCCGGGCGCTGTTCGCCGCGGGCGCCCGGGTGACGCCCTCCCTGCTCCGCGACGCCTGCGAGCTCGGCGCCGGCAAGTCGCGCGAGCTGGTCGCGCTGCTGCTCGAGCACCGGGCGCCGCTCGAAGGCCCGGGCCTGCTCACCGCGGCCGTCGAGTACGACCACGCGGCGGTGGTGGAGGCGCTGCTCGCTGGCCAGCCATCCCCCGACCTTGTCAACGAGGGCGCCAAGACCTTCGATGGGACGCCTCTGCACGTCGCGATGAAGAAGCGCGCGGTCCGGTACATCGAGCTGCTGGTCGCGGCGGGCGCGCGGGCAGACCTCGAGAACTCGCGCGGCCAGACCCCGCGCTCGATCGCGCCGAAGAACCTGCTGCCGCTGCTCGAGGGTGGCGCGGCGCCGGAGAAGAAGAAGGCTCCGAGGAAGACGGCGCTGGCGGACGACCTGTTCGCCTCGGTCTGGGCGGCGCCCGGCGATCGGGCGCGGCTGCAGGTGCTGGCCGACGCCTTCCTCGAGCAGGGGCAGGTCCCGCGCGGCACCTACATGCAGCTCTCGCTGCTCCCGAAGCGCACCCCCGCTCAGGAGAAGCTCCGCGGCCAGCTCTTGAAGAAGCATCGCGGCGAGTGGCTGGGCGAGGCGCGGCCGCTGGTGAAGCAGTGGGTCGACAGCGAGGACGACCCCGGGTTCGTCTCGCACGCGACCATCGCTCCCGAGCGCTTCCTCGAGGGCTTCGAACTCGTCTGCAATTTGGGGCCGCGCCTCGTCGTCAAGTGGACCAAGGTCTCCACCCGCACCCAGCTCAAGGCGCTCGCGGCGCTGCCGCTGGGCAAGCGCCTCTACGGCCTGGACCTGCGCAACCCCGAGGCCTACGGGAACGACACCTGGGTCGACGACGTCGGCCTCGAGATCCTCTCGCCCGCGCTCACCGGCCTGCGGTCGCTCTCGCTCACCCGGCTGCACGACCGCTTCAGCGACGCGCTGTTCGAGAGCGTCGCGCGGACCGCGGGACCCACGCTGGAGTCGCTCACGTTGGAGTCGAAGTACTTCGACGACGGCTGGGGGGAGCACACGCCGCGCTTCGCGACGCTGACCCCCGAGGCCTTCCCCGCGCTCGAGCGCCTGGAGATCCGGGGCGCCGGAAAGGCCATCCAGCGGGTGCTCCGCAAGCAGTGGCGCGGCAAGGTCAGCTTCGGCTGAGGGAGCTGGGGCCCGCGTCCCGCCGCAAGCCCGATCGCGCGCTCCTTGGATCCCCCATTCCCCATCCCCCATCC
>CAZAIE010000010.1:0-23768 GCA_964485035.1 uncultured Myxococcaceae bacterium
GTCGGAGAGAACGAGGAGCAGCAGGTCCTGGTGCGGCATCTGCTGTGCCCGCGCCCGATGCCGCCGTGGTGAACACCGCCCGCGTACGCGCGGTACAGGTTGGATTCCGAGACCCCCTGCTTCTTCGCAGCCGGGCTGTTCAGGTACTCGTGGAATCCGACGGGGACGTTGCCCAGGTACTTGTCGTCCCAGCCGATGTTTACGAAAAGGACTGCTCGATCCATGTGGGCTGGCCCCTTCATCCGAGTGGCGCAATCATATCGAAGCCCGGCCGGGCCACGCGACGAGGCACACGCATGTGGTTGGGGCAGGAGCTCGTCCCTCGCCGAACGACGCGCCAGAGGGGCACGTGGCGCGCCACGTTGGGCTGGAATCCAGGGGGCGCCCTGCAACGCGCTATCAACGCCTACCAAGCCGCGTCTCTGGTCCCCCCGGAGACGCGTCCGCATGTCATCCGGCTGTCACAAGACGCGGCCAGCCCGCAAAAGCGAAGGCCGCAGGCGGTCGGTTTCCCGAACGATCCTGCGGCCTTCAACCTGTCGGGGAGACAGGATTTGAACCTGCGACCCCTTGGACCCGAAGAGACTGAACAAATGAGTAGTACAGATGAAACGGGTGCTAACCCGGCGACTTCTTTGGACAAGCCGACACCGCGATCTGCTAACGCGTGCCACGGGTTAGGAGGCCTTGCGCCAGAGAATGGGGCGCTAATGTCACCGCCAGAGACGGCGAATGCTCGAGAGCCCTTCTTGCGCGCCGCCTCCAGTGGCAACCTCCGCTATTTGGGAGCAGGAACGAGACCCTATCGCGGCCTGGAAAGCGTGCGCTTTCGTGAACGGAGATCGGCGATTATGGCATCCGCCATGACAGGAATCTTCAGGCGCGCGTACTCACGGTCGCTATCGGGAAGCGAATCGATAGCTTGGACGATGGCGGCTTTCTGAGCCTTCGCTTCCAGCAGTAGTCGATTGACCTCGGCAACTGCGTTCCTTCGTTCGCTACAAGTCCTCGACGCTGAGCCAAGAAGCGCCGCCTGTAGGCGGGACTGGGCGGCTTCGATTTGCTGCTCCCTAATTAGGTTAATAGCCTCCTTTAGGAGGCCAAAGTAGTCACCAGCAGAGAGGACCATTAGGGCTCACTTTGGCTTGAATGCGAGTTCGACGACCCTCGGGATCGTGTCGATGAGAGCTTTGCGCGAACCGGTGTCGACGTCTGGAATGCGCTCAAGCGCTCGAGTAACGCCGGCAATGACATCGACGGAAATCTGGCCGCGAGTTCGAAGCGCCTCCCTCTCCTCAGCCATCTTCTCGATTTCTGCTCGAATGCGCTCTACAACCGCGCGCGTATTAGCCTCAACACGAGCCACATCGGCATTTGCCTGTGTCTTAATACGATGGATGTCGACGAGGCTCTTGGCGATATCCGCGAAATGTGCGACAGCCTCGCCCGAGATGTCGATGACTCGATCAACCTGCTTCTCGGTGAGAGCGGTCGGCGAAGAGGTCTTCTCGATGCGAACAGGGACGCCGGTAACTACGCGGGCGGGCAGGTCGAGGTCCTTATCGCTACTCATGCTGCCTCCTTGGCTTTGTACGACTGGTGCAATGCCTTCAAGTCCTCTCGAACCCTACTAATCGACTGCGAACTAGACGTGGCGCCCTGCGATCTCGCCTCAAGTGAGGCTTCGTGCTCTGCAATGAGGCCGGAATAGAGGTCCTCGACTGCTGCGATGTTTGCAGTCCGAATGGGTGGAAGTTGCTGAGCCTCGAGATCCGCGACGACGTCTTTGCGCCATTGCGCGATAGCCACCTCGACGCGCTCGCAAACCTTGCCGCGCCAGCGGTTGGCCTCCCAGACAAAGGTGATGACCTCGATAAGAATCGCGCCGGCGGCATTGATGTACTGTAGAGCGCGCTTGGTGAAAATCCTTCCAATCACCTTGTAGACCTCGCGGCCGAACGTCTTCCCGAAGAGGTTGCCGATTCGCTTGACGATCATCTTGGCAAGGTTTCCAGCCCCGGCTGCAGCCCCTCCAACACCCCCAAGGCCACGGAGGGCGCTGGACGTAGCTGCACCGGCCAAGCGCTGCGTGACCGTGCGCGCGACATTCGAAGCAAACGCAGCGGCGCCTTCGGACGCGATCTTGGCTTCGCGGACGATTTGCTCGACAGCGGTATTCGCGATTTCCGTCAGTTCACGATCGAGAGAGTCGAGCTCAATAGCGATGGCCTCTTCGATGCGTCGCCCAGACTGGCGCACTTCAAATGGCATTGCGTGGCCGGCAAGGAAGCCGATGCATTCCTCTTGGCCGAGCCACTTTTCGGATTGCATAACCTCGGCCTTGAGACGCGCCGACATTTCACTCGCAAGACTCTCGACGAGTCTCGGGAGTTGGCTCGTGAGGCGTCCATGGGTGCGCTCAATGGCCTCTAGTGAGCGCGTCCGTGCAGTCTTGAGAACGCCAATCTGTTCGCCAATCGCACGAACAGTAGCCTCGTCGGCATCAAGTGTCGCTGCTCGACGCGCCAGTATTCCGTCGGCTTCATCGATGAGGCCGTCAAGCAAGCCTTCCAACTTTTTGGTCACAATGGCCCGGCGTTCTGGTGATGAAACAATCGCCGAAACCCGACTCCAAAGAAGGCGGGCGTCCGGGAGGGGCGCAGCCTGCCCAGGTGTGAGTTCCAGGCCAGCGGTAGAAGAAGCGACGATCAGCAGTTCAGGAGGCCTTCTCAGCGAGTCCGTGGCGTTGTCCAGGATTTCTCGGACCCGGCGGTCTTCTGGGCCGATGCCAGGAGGGGCGCGATTCACAACAAGCAATACGGGCACGTCAGAATCATCGACTGTGGCGTCGCGAACTACCTCAAGTAGGTCTTGGTCAGCTTGGCCAAAACCCGTGCGGTAGCCGGCAACGAAGATGACAACATCGCTTTGAGGCAAAAACTCTCGGAGGACCTCCTCGTGGCTCGCTAGAACCGAGTTGTAGCCAGGGGTATCAAAGAGGTTCATCCCAGCCGAATCATTTCGCGTCGACGGCGCTCGGAGTTGAAGCCGAAGGAGGTCTGATGGAGGGCTCTCGTTGAGGGCTGCGAAGCGCTCGGGCGCCAATTCCTCCTGGGTAGCGTCTCGATAGACCGCGTAGAAGCGGACGTCGCCATCCCGGCAAATCACGTGGACGACAGTCGCTGTTGTTGGCCGCGCATACGCGGGAAGGAGCGGCTTTCCGAGAAGCGAGTTGAGCAAGCTCGACTTGCCCGTACTGGTCTCGCCGACGAGCGTTACGTAGGCCTGCGGATTGCGGAGGCGGTTCAGGAGGAGTGTCGCGATAACCCTGCCATCCTGATGCCCGGCTGCATCCAAGAGAGGAAGAAGCTTCGAGGTGGCCTCGCCTAGGCGCTCGCTTTGAGTGGCGCTCATTCCTTCCCTCCGAGTCTGGCGATCCAGGCCGCAAATAGGGCGCTGTCGGGCTCCAGTTGTGTGGCCCGCGCTGCGCGCTGTTCTTTGGTCTGCCCCAGAGTCTCGAGAACTTTGGACCGGTCTGACTCGAACGCAGTCCGCTGCTCTGCCTTCCAATCCTCCAGGACCTTCCGAATCTCCTTGTGGACTTTGTCGACCTCCTCCCGAAGCCCCTTCCTGGTGTTCTCTGCAAAGGTATCAATGGCCTGGAAGACCTCGGCCTCTGCGAGTTTTGCCCGGTGGTCCGTGACGGCGTTTTGGGCCTTTCGACCAAGCCAGAAGCCTGCGATGCCTCCGAGAATACCGCCGACGGCAGCGCCAATCGCAGTGCCCACCGGGCCAAAGGTCGTTCCAATGGCTGCGCCGAGCTTCGCGGTGGCCCATGCACCGCCGGCCATGCCGCCAAGTCCTGCCCCAGCGCCGACGACCTTTGGAATCAGAACCTCATACTTCGTGGACTCTGGCCGGTTGACTGTCGACTGAGACGCAATTCGCTGTGGCTTCCAAGCACTGAAGTCCTTGAAGCTCTCGCGAATTTCGTCCTGAAATACGAGAATCGACTCCTGCAACTTGGAAAAGACTTCATCCAACTTGTCGGTTTCTTCGTCGTTCAGTGCACGGGTAAGTCGAGGCCCATCCACAATGCCGGAACGGAGCTTCGATCGCATTTCGTTGCGAAGATCTGTGCGGACATTCTGTACCCACGTGTTAAGCAGAGATGTCTGCTCACGCTGGAAGGAAGACGCGCGCTCGAGGCCCTCGTTGCAGCGAGCCCCCAAAGCTTCCAGATAGTTGGCAAAACGCTCGTCCTCGGCGTGAAGCTGCTTCTCCAGCCCCGCTCGCTCCGTGTGAAGATCGGCAAGTTGGCGGTCAACGACCTCCTTGGCCGCCTCGAGCTCGGTGAGCGCCGCAGCATGTGTGGCGCTTTCGACAAAGCGTGGCCATTCGCGGGAGGCGGATTCAAGGAAGCCCTCAAAAGTCGCAAGGCCCGAGGTCCCGATGAGCCCTTGATTCTTGGCGAGCCGTCCCTTGAGGGCATTGTAGGCAGTCACGACGTGAATCGTGGGGGCGTTCTCGAGTGGGATGTGGGCACGTTTTGCTATGTCCCTGAGCACGAGTTGGTTGTGCTCTCTGCCGCCCGTAGCCTCCTCGTCCGTCTCATCAGTCCAACGGTTTTGCACGAAGAACGCTGCCCGCAGACGCGCCCAACTAGCCGCGACGAAGATCGACTCGCTCCGTGTCAGAGGAGGCACGGTGCGCAGCATGAAGAGCACGCCGACGGACTCGTCGAGGTAGCGCTTGGTTGTCTCCATGTTTGCCTGGGTGAGACTACCCACTCCTGGCAAATCGACTAGAACGAGACCATTCGCCAGGGTCGGCGATTTGGACTCGAGAATGACGCGTTCCACGCCGAGGCGGTTGCCAGGGTTGTGGGCGTTGTCTACGAATGCCGCGAGGGAATCATCGGTCGCGGGGACGTGTTGCGAGCTGCCGTTCTGGAACTTGATGGTGGCGTTGCCAGAGGGTTGAGGTGAAAAGCCGATCTCAACGGGCACACAGGTGGTTTCGTCGGCCTCGACGGGCAATACGGGTTGATCGAAAGCAATGGCGTTGAGCAGGGTGCTCTTGCCACTTCCCTGAACTCCGGCTACCGGAACCACGAACCTTCCCTTTGAAAGGCGAGCGAAGTGTGCTCCAAAGGCCGAAACGGCGTCCTGCCCTCGATGCCGCTGAAGGCAGGCGAGCAACTCAGGGTGGGTCAGCGCTGAACGCAGTGCGTCCATTGTTTCCTCCCTCCGACTACCCAAAAATGCGCCGGTACCAGGGGCGCGAGATACGAGATAGTGCCGCGGCCTGCAGTTTCAGTGAATCAGCCTGTTGGACCACTTGTGCCACCAATCGGGCCTGACTCGATGCGAGACTGGCCAAGGTCGCGCCTATAGACGTGAGCTCCGTCGATAAGTGGCCAACGTCGCTCTTTGTGGATGCCTGCGAAAGGAGGGCGGCTAGGGCAGTGAGCGTGCCTTCGTGGGAAGCGATACGCTCCAAAATCTGGGACTGAACCGCGGCGAGAGTGGCGACGTCGGATGCCACCTTCGCGGTATCGACGCCAATCGCCTGCACCTCGCTCTTGCTGGCGATACACCCCAGATGGGCCTCGAGCTTGTTTCCGCTTTCGCGTAGCGGGTCGAGGGCAGCGCCGAAACTAGCGCAGAGCGTGGCGTTTTGTTTCTTGAGTTCGGCAAGTTGCTGCTCAAGGCGGTGGTGGTCGGGTTTCTGGGGCAGTGAAGTCAAGGCCCAAGCTGGCACATTGCGCGAACTCTCCTCGGCAACTTTGTCGAGGTGCTCTCGGAGTTGGTCCACCCATTCCGGACTCGTCTGGCGAAAGGCAGCCTCGAGGCGATCGCAAAGTGTCTGAGCAACGCGCTTGGTGTCGTCGTCAACCGCGAGACGAACCTTCTCGATCATGGGGCGTCTCCCTCAACAACTGGCGGGGAGATTTCGGCATCGCCGCGGGAGGACTGCTCTGGCGCGGAGATCGGGTTTTCCCTGAGAACCAACGGCAAGCCGGACGACTCGGCGGAAGGCAGGCGCGCTTCAGCGGTCGCCAGTCGGGCGGAGAGTGCGCCCAGGGTGGATATGATGGCGCTATTCTGCGATTGAATCGTCTGCAGCATCGCGAGGAGGCGCGCGAAGTCGTCTGCCTTGGGGCTGGCGCTGCACATCTTCGCGACGAATGCCCGACCATCGGCAACGAGCGCCGAAAGGTCGGTGCGTAATCCGTCGTTGGATGAGGCTACAGAAGCACGAAGGGCTTCGGCCAGTTGGTCACAGAGACTCTGGACGATGCGCTGGTTCTCCTCGGAAAGGCGGATGCGCAAGACATCAGTCATCGTCTTCGGGTTTGCGCCGCTCGCTGGTCTCGCCAATCGCGAAGTACTCGCGCGAGGTCGACGCCGCCGGTGGAGCCGAGTTCTGCGAGTTCGCTTTGCCATCGCTCCTCATCCCTCTGGGTTCTGAGTGAACTGTCATCCAGTGCAAGACGATCCAGAAGCGCGCTGAGAACGAGTGAGTCGTCGTTCGCCAGGGCGCCGCATAGACGGAACTTGAAATGTGCAGCAGCATCGAGCAGTGCGCGCATCCCCGCTGCAAGCTCGTTCGCGTTCACGAGATCGCGGACCGACTGCGCGACGACAACTACGTGCAGGCTCGAGACGTCGTGTTCACGCAGGAGTGAACGCTCGATCTGCTTCCTGGTGGACCCCTCTTGCATGGCGTCGAGGAGAAGGAAGACCGTCGCGGGAGAAGCAAAGAAGCGTCGAGCCGCAGATTGGAGTGCAGAGGTGCGACCTTCGATGCCTCCTTCGTTAGCCACGAGGAAAGTGTCAAAAGGTCCAACCGCGTCGAGCGATTCGGCCTGGCCACTGGGGGGAGGAGAGCCAGAAATGACATCGAACCAGAACCGCGTCAGAAACCGTTCCAAACTGTCCGCGTCCCATGCCCAGACCGCGATCCTTCGAGCGGAAGCCTGCGGCACTCGCGAGAGACATGCGTCTCGTGCCGCGAGAAGGCCAGAGCTTGTGTGGAGATGCGCGAGCTCGATCAGGTCGAGAACGTAGCGCGGAACCTCTGTTTCGACGGTCGGACCCTCCCAGTTACGTGTAGCCGTCGTCTTGCCGCCTGCCGGGGAGGTCTTGGCGGGGAAGCTTTGCGGCCTGAGGTCGGCCAGAATGGCCGCGATACGCTGGGCGATAGCAGTGCGGTCCAAGCTCTCGACGGTAGACCGCTGTTTGTGTTCGACGTCACTGCGCTCCCTGTCCAGCTCACTGCAGAGCGAACCAAGATTGTCCTCGACGGTGGAAGCAAGTTGCTGCGTCGAGTCAGTGAGCCATCGAATCTCGCTGTTCAGGGCAGACCGAACAGCCTTCGCGAACTCGTCGGCGTCGAGATAGGTCTTGGGAATTCGATAGGACTCGTGCCCATAGTCCATGCCGAAGAATCTGGCCACGCCGCCCCAGAAGCCTTTGCGCTCGCGAGTGCCCTCTACCCAGCCTTCCTTAGTGGCGACATCAATCGAGCGTCGATGCGCGTTGTCCCGGGGCACGGGTACGACGTAGTCCTCATCGCGCAAGTTGAGGCGGGAGGCGATCTTCGTGGTCGCGCCTCGGAGTCCGTCGCAGTGCTCCAGAAGCTTCTCAAGGAGCTTGCCACGCCAGTGATCGATGCGCCGCCTGAGCGATTCAGCCTCGTCGATGTCTCCCTTGTGAAGGGCCTCGGCTTCAGCGAGGAGTTCGTCACGTCGGGTCTTCGCCTTTTCGAGAAGGTCGTCACCGGACCCGCCGAAGCGGGAACGGAGATCGGCGATGTCGCGGCCGACACCTTCGAGCGCTGCTTGGCGCTTCTCGAGCGCCCGAAGTGCTGCGGAGGAATCGCCCAGTTGACCCTCTTCGTCGACAATCTGCTGGAGATGGCGGGCGAGCTGAGCGCGGCGATTGGCTGCGAGCCGTGGAGCAAGGGCACGGAGTTGTTCCCGCAGGACCGAGCGCAATTCCTCCAGGTTCGAGCCGGCAGAATCGCCCGACAGCCACTTCATGGCAGAAAGCTGAATGACGGGGGCCTTGCGAACGATCTCCTTGTCAGATTGCTCAAGCAGCCTGACAAGGCGCCGCCTGTGGTCCTGGATCACCTCGCCGGCGCTCCGGACCTCGCGCGCTCCGCGTCCGAGTTTGGGAACGACGGAGTCGATCATGTTCTGCGCAAGAATAAGCGGCTTGTCGGCGCTGGCGATTCTGTCGAGAAAGCGACAAACCTCGCGATCGGCGTTCGACTTGGCGGTGGTCAGGTAGATCACCGCATCGACGGTGGGGAGGAAGAACTCCATCGTCAGGCGCTCGTGGCCGTCAAGTTGGTGTGCGTCTAGACCTGGGGTATCGACGATCACCACGTCGGGGTCGAGGAAAAAACCCGTGGTGAAAAGTTCGATTTCAGCGACCCCCTTCTCGTTGTGAGGGTTGTTCACCTCGTCGGTCAATTCCGACATCTTCTCGGCGATATCGTCGACAAAGGCCTTGCTGGCGCGCCCTTTCTCGAAGTGAACAACGGCCCGGGTCTGCTCGCCTTTTGCGCAGAGCACAAGCACGTTCGAACTGGGCTGTACGCGCGCGGGGAGAAGCCTCTCGCCGATGAGGGCGTTGACGAGGGTTGACTTGCCAGAGCTCGTGATGCCCACAAGGCCCACTCGCCACATCCGGTTGGTCCAGATGGTCTGTCGGTCTTTGAGCCAGTTGAGGTTCTTCGCAAAGTGCTTTCGCGCACCGGGGCTCGACTCGAGCGACTCGATCGCGGCGGAGAGCTGGCGGAGAAGCTCGCAGTCTTCGAGCGTGTCGACGTCAGCGGTCTTTGGTTTGGGCGCCCCCATCTGTCGTGTGGCCCCTCAAGGTCCCTGATCTCGCAGGACGGGTGGAAGTCGAAGCAGGCGTTCGCGTAGGTGGAATCCTAGGACGTAGAGTGCGACGGACTCAAGGTGCGAAGGGCGAGGTTCGGTAGCCCAGAGTGAGTGTATCCGGCAGGCGGACACGGTCTTTCTCGGTGTGGTCTGCCGAAGGTCTTTCGAGGGGCGCGGACTCGGCGGGTCCTTGGCCACGCGGGCGGTGTCCGATAATTACGCGTTATGTAACCGCCCGCTCTCCCTAGCAGGCTGTTGAAGAAGGCCGACCGCTGCGCGGCCGGCCTTCCAGGGTTTGAGAAGTTTCGCAAGAACGCTCGCAGACCGGCCGTCCGCAGCTCGGCGCGAGCTTTGATCTCGAGGGCGCAGGGTCCTTCTGGATGCTCATGTCGCTCCCCGATCGCCCGTTACGCGGTCGCCAGCCTCAGCTTGGCGATCCGGAGCAGGTTGTAGGCGGCGCCGATCATGTGCCCGGCGAACTGTGTGCGTTCCTTGCCCCGGTATCTCGTCTTGCGGAAAGCGCCCACGGTCTTCGCCCAACCGAAGATCTCCTCGACCCGCTTCCGGATGCGCTGGCTGATCGCGTAGCCGACGTGCCGCGTCGTGCGGCCGTCGATGGCCGAACCGCGATTGGGGTTGATGTTCTGCGCGACGTGCGGCGTGACTTTGAGCTCGCGGCAGCGCGCGACGAAGTCCTTGGTGTCATAGCCCTTGTCGCCAGCGACGGTCGCCCGCGCAGCCGCGGGCAGTGCGTCCTTGAGCATCTGGAGCGCCACCTCTCGTTCAGCGGTCCCGTTCGCTTCCTCGATGCGGAAGTCGATCAGCAAGCCGTTGCGGTTCTCCATCAAGGCGTGCCCGGAGTAGGCGAGCTTGGCTTCCTTGCCCTTGCCCTTTCGCGCCAGGCGCGCCTCGGGGTCCGTCGTCGACTCGTGCGTGTCGTTGCTGCGCTTTTCGCCATGGAAGTCGACCGAGGGGTTGCCCGGATCATCCTTGTCCGAGCCGGACGACTCCTTCTCGCCCTTCTTCTTGAAGCTCTTGAGCGAGGCCCACGCGTCGATGAGCGTTCCGTCGACGGTGAAGTGCTCGTCGCTGGTCAGCTTCGCCTCGCGCGCCTGGGCCACCACCTCAGCGAAGAACAGCTTGGCCGCGTCGTGCTTGAGCAGGCGTCCGCGGTTCTTCGAGAAGACGCTGTGCTCGAAGCTGTCCTCGACCATGTTCATGTCCAGGAACCAGCGGAACATCAGGTTGTAGTCGAGTTGCTCGCAGAACAGCCGCTCGCTTCGGACCGAGTAGAAGGCCATCAACAGAGTCGCCTTGAGCAGGAACTCCGGCGGGATCGAAGGCCGCCCCGACTCGGCGTACATGGCGTCGAAGGTCGGCGACATCTTCGCCAGCGCCGCGTCCGCCAGCTTCTTGATCTCGCGCAGCGGGTGCTTTGCCGGCACCCGCTGCTCCGGCGAGACAAGACTCAGCATCGTGCCCTGCTTGGTCGCTTCACCTCTCATCGGCGCCTCCAATTTCGGGAGGCCGACAACCTAAGACTGACCGAGCGCTTGTCCATGGGTCCGGTCATGCCTTTTTCAACAGCCTGCTAGGCTTTTCCATCGACTATACACCCGCCCCACCCCGCAGCCGGCAGCTCCCGTCGGACGAGAACCCCAGCTCCTCGACGATCCTCGCCAGTTCCTTGCGCTTGTCCCGCGCCACGACCAGGCAGTCCGGCGCGAGGACACCCTCGAGTAGCGGCGCCACGCGAGCGCTGTGGCGCAGCGCCTCGAACACCCCGGGCTCTGCAACCTGGAGGATCACGACCTCGCCGAGGAAGACCCGGCCGCGACCGCCGGCCCAGTTCCGGATGGCGCTGGCGAGCAGCGGCGGCACACCGTACCTGACGTGCTGGCCCAGCCACTCGAGGACCTGGTCGGCCGGGATCCCAAGCTCGCGGGCGGCGCGCACCGACTTGGGCGAGACCTTCCACTGGCCGTCAGCGAAGGTGGCGAAGCGACGCAGCCGCGCCAGGCCGACGAGCGAGGCGGCGCCTTCGAACGAAACCACTCCGTGCTCGTCGATCATCCATGTCCGAGCAGGCGGCAAGGGCTCGACCTCGAGCCCCAGTTCCTTCGCTGCCTTGCTGGCGCCTCTGGCGGAGGCAACCACGCTGCCCTCTCCGACGGCTCGTCCCTGGATGGCGGTCTGGCTCTCAGCGAGCCCAGTCGCGAGCCCAATCGCTTCTCGGACGACCAGGGCCTCCCGCCTGCGGGACCACTCGGTGAGCGAGAGCGCCACGTTGGGCGGCAGCGGGGTGCGGCTGCGCGTCGCGAGGAAGGACTCGATCTCGGCGGGGGTCAGCCCCTCCTGGAGCGCACCGTAGACCGAGTCGCGGGTGAGCTTGAAGGTCTGGACGATGCCGCTCTTGGAGTCGCGCGCGGCGATTCGCCCCAGCATCGACACGGCCGCGCCGTCGGCGCCGTCGAGGTAGAGCAGGACTTCGTGGTTGGGCTGGACGGTCAGGCACTGCCCGCCGGTCGTGGGCCTCGCGACTCGCACCTCGGGCGCGCCGAAGACCGCCTTGCCCAGGTCGGTCAGCCGGAATGCCCAGCGCTCGGATCGGGGGCCGCCGCTGCGGCCGCGCTCGACGACGCCCAGGTGGACGAAGGTGGAGAGCAGGGCGTTGGCGGCCCAGACGCCCTCGTCGTCCATCCAGTAGGCCCGCGAGCGGTCGCGCCCCGCTTGGATCTGCTCCTTGGCCGCAGCGGCTGCGAACTTCGGCTTCCACGCGTAGCCCTGCCAGAAGAAGGTAATCTCGCGCTCACCAATCGCTGCATAGAGGTCGAGCAGGAACGTCTCGAGGTCCAGCCAGTCGCACGGGCTGTGGGCGACGCGGGTGAGCGCCCACACCAGCAGCTCGCGCGCCGTACGCAGCGAGTTCGGGTCGATGCGATTGGATCCGTCACGGTTGTCGCGGTCGAGAACGGCGCCGACGCCGTCCTGCCAGGTCCGCAGCCCCAACCAGGCGCGGACGCACCTCGAGGCGCGGACATCGTGGTCGAGCGCGGTGAGGCTGTCGGCTTCCTTCGACGCCATGGAGCCTTCGTCGCCTTCGATCTTCGCCACGCCCAAAGAGCACAGGAGGGCGTACTCGAGCGCCACGCGGTCGGGCGGCTCGAGCCGGTCGTCGCTCTGGGCAGGGAGGAGCTTCGCGAGCTTGTTGCGAATGCTCGCGGGGAGGGCGCCGCCCTGAAGGACCTTCCAGCGCCCCATGCCGGCGAGCGCCCGAGCGACGAGCTGCAGGTCGACGAGGAGCTGCGCAGGGGCGCGCGCCGTCGTGGACTCCGGCGCAGCCTCCAGCGCCACCGATGGGCCCCATGCGAGAGAGGGCGCAGGCTCGACCTGCTCGCCGACCTGAGGAGGCAGCGCGACGCGCGTGTAGCCTCGGAAGGACGAGAGGTAGTAGTCGTACCCCAGGCCGATGAGGACGAAGCGCTCACAGAGGCCGTTCACCAGATCGTCACGTCGAGGGGGAAAATCGTCGGGTTTCGGTCGCGGCACGACGCCTCGTGCACGGAGCTCCTGCTGGAGCAGGGGCCCGGACACCTGTCCGCCGTAGCGCCGGACCACCGCGATGGCAGTCCGCTCCTCGCGGCTCAACGAGGCGACCACCGCCGCGACACGCGTGGGGTCGCGCCAAGCAGCAACGAGCCGCGCCACGCAAACGGACTTCGCCTGCGAGCCCTCGTGCTTTCCAGCCCAGAAGCGCGCGCCAATCCTCGCGCTGTCGGAGCGCAGGTGCTCGAAGAAGGGCTCGGTCCGCTCGGGTTTGGTCTCCAGGATGAACGGGAGCGAGTTCATGCCTCGATCCCCCGCACCGTCTTCGGCGTGTGCCCAGCGGCGCGCAGCGCCTTGACCAGGCCCTCCTCCGCCCCGGGGTCGACGAGCGCCACGGTGTCCGAAACGCGTGCGAGCAGGTAGCGACCGATTCGCGGGTGCCGCGCGAGCTCGAGCAGCTGCGAGGCGTCCTGGACCTCTACCAGGGCGACGCCGGCGAGTACCGCGGGGCTGTCGGCCTCGAGGAGCGGCAGGTACGGGTCGAGCGGGTGCTTCGAGGCTTTCATGTGTCTCCTTCAGCGATCTCGATCCGGTACGAGTATCCCTGCTCGGTCAGGAAGAGCTGCCGGTGGTGGGCGAACTCCTCCTCGCGGGTGTCGCGCGAGACCAGGGAGTAGAAGCGAGCGGTGCGGCCGTCGGCCTTGGGGCGGAGGATGCGCCCGAGTCGCTGGGCCTCCTCCTGCCTCGACCCGAACATCCCCGACACCTGGATGAGCACGTCGGCGTCCGGCAGGTCGATGGCGAAGTTGCCCACCTTCGAGAGAACCAGGTGCCGGACTTCGCCCCGGCGGAACTTGTCATAGAGCTCCTCGCGCGCGGCCTGCGGCGTCTTGCCGGTCACGAGCGGAGCCTTGAGGGTCTTCGCGAGGCCCTCGAGCTGCTTCACGAACTCGCCGATGATCAGCACCCGTCCGTCGGGGCAGCGCGCGAGGATCGCGCGGACCTGGCGGGTCTTTTCGGGGTTCTCGGCGGCGACGCGGAACTGCGCACGCCGCTCGGCGAGCGCGTACTCCATGCGCCGCTTCTCGGACATGGGCACGCGAACCTCGGTGCAGACCGCGGTCGCGATCCACGCGCGCTGCTCGAGGTCACGCCAGGGGACGTCGTAGCGCTTGGGCCCGATGAGCGCGAACACGTCGCCCTCGCGCCCGTCCTCTCGAACCAGCGTCGCGGTCAGCCCCAGGCGGCGCCGGGCCTGGAGCTCGGCGGTCGCCCGGAAGACCGGCGCTGGGAGGAGGTGGACCTCGTCATAGACGATGAGACCCCAGGAGCGCGCCTGGAAGAGCGCGAGGTGCGGGAACTCGCCCTCTCGGTCCGGGCGCCAGGTGAGCACCTGGTAGGTGGAGAGCGTCACCGGCCCCGTCGCTTTCGACTCGCCCGTGTACTCGGCGATCGCGTCCGCGCCGAGGGTCGTCTTGTCGAGCAGTTCCCTGCGCCACTGCTTCACGGAGGTGAGGCTGGTGGTGAGGACGAGCGTCGTCTGGCCCACGGCCGCCATCGCGGCCATCCCGACGATCGTCTTGCCGGCGCCGCAGGGAAGGACGATGACGCCGCTCCCGCCACGCTCCGTCCCCGAGACGTGGAAGGCCTCGGCCGCCTCGCGCTGGTAGTCGCGCACCGTGAACGGCGACCCGGAAGCGCAATGCTCGCGAAGAGCGATCTGCAGCGCCTCGCCGGTGACGTAGCCGGCGAGGTCCTCTGCGGGGAAGCCCGCGGCGACGAGCGCCTGCTTGAGCAGGCCTCGCATCGCGGGCGCCACGCGGAAGCGAAGCGGGTCGAGCCGATCGGCGAGGAGGGGCCCGGCGGCCTTGTCCCGGGAGAGGCGCTCGGCGGTGGGCTTGTCGAGGCAGGTGCAGATCAGCGCGCCGCGGTCGGTCGACAACACGACCCTGCCGTAGCGCGCCGCGAGCTCGCCGACCTCGGTCGTGACGTTGTCGGGGACCGGGTACTTGGCGTGCTCGCGCAACGCCGCGACCATCGCCGCGCCGGTGAGCCCCGCAGACCGAGCGTTCCAAATAGACAGCGGCGTCAGCCGGTAGGTGTGGACGTGCTCGGGGCTCTTCACCAGCTCAGCGAACGGCGCGATCGCGTCGCGCGCGGCCGCCGCTCGCGGCGCATGCACCTCGAGGAGCACGGTGCCGTCGCTCTGGACGATCAAGGCGTTGTCGCTGGCGACCATCGGCTACGACTGCTCCTCGGACCTGCTGGCTCCACTATCGAGCGCGCGAAGGTAACGCGCAGCCCCTCTTGTCTCAACAGATCGCCTGGGGACAGCGCACGAGCGGAGGCGCCGCGTCAGACGCCGAGGTAGGCTCCGGGCTCTCGAGGTAGACCATGCCCCAATCGCGCAAGTTCGATCCCGACGCCTACGTGTTGGTGACGCAGATGGAGGAACGGGCCAGCCTCGCCGTATACGGCGAGCCCGACGAGTTCGTGCAGGGCTACGTCGCCAAGCTGTACCAGATGCCCAGCGACGGGCCCGACGAGCTGGACCCCGACAAAGCGGCGGTCGTGGCGAAGGTCGAGTTCCAGGTGATCGGCTTGAACGCCTACGTCAACGGCGGATTCGGCACCCCGTACGCCATGCTCGACGACCTCAGCCAGGACCTGTCCGAGGTGGGCGACGCACTCTTCGGCCGGCACGATCTGGACGACCCCGGCACGGAGGACGACGGTCGGGACATGCCAAAGGAGGAGCTGGGCTTCGCGCTCCCCGGGGGCGACCTCCTCTACCTCGAGCAGATCGAGCTCTCCAAGGAGCTGGGGCCCGAGGCGGTCTTCGAATTCGTCCGCTACCTCCTCGAGAACCTGATCGTTCGCTTCGGACGCGGATGTTTCACCGCGGTCTACTACCACGCGAACTGGGAGAGCATCGGCCTTGCGCGGCCCCTCAAGGACCGCGGGTTCAAGCAGATGCCAGGCAAGCGGAACATCTGGTTCGCCGACCTGGGCCTGAAGAGGGACGAGCTGCCGCTCGACCCGAGTTGAGCGGCAGCTACTCCTTGGGCGGGGCGATCTTGTTCACGGCGTCCCTGAGGTCCTCGACCTCGAGGTGCGCGTAGGTGTCCGAGGTGAGCTTCGAGTCCTTGTGGCGCAGGATTCGCTGCACGCGATGCAAGTCGACGCCCGCCCTGATGAGCAGAGTGGCCGTCGAGTGACGCAGGTCGTGGAAGCGCATCTTGCGCGGAAGCGCCCGGGGCCAGAGCTTCATGTTGCAGGCCGGGCACCGTCGCGGCTTGGCGTCCTGGTGACGCTCGAGGTGCGGCTTGCCGCGCGAGGCGCACCGCCGGCAGACGTGCTCGTAGCCGTCCACGACTCCAGCTCGCCCGAGGGCGCGCCGCAGAATGACCTGGGGATCGGATTCGGGCCCGCGCATCCTGCCCTCGGAGTCGGGGAACACCAGCTCGCAGGGCGAGGCCTCGATAGCGGCGCGCAGGACCGGCAAGAGCGGCTCGGCGATCGGGATGACGTCGGCGTGCTTGCCCTTGGTGGTCAAGTTCTCGTACGAGCGCGCGACCGTCAGCAGCCTGCCTTCGAGGTCGACGTCCTGCTTGCGCAGCCCGAGGATCTCGCCTTTGCGCATCCCCGTGTAGAGCGCGGTCATGAAGATCGGCCGCCAGTCGCGAGGGATGTGCGCCATCACGAGCGGGATCTCCTCGGCGCGCACGGTCGGGTGGACCCTGCGCGGGACCTTCCGGCGCGAGACGTCGATCGTCGGGTTGGAGCCCATCCAGATCCGCGCCTTCCTCGCGCGGTTGAAGATGGTGCCGAGGGTGCCACGCACGCCGTTGATGGTCTCGGCCTTGAGCCCCTGCCGCTCCATCGAGAGGAGCTGGGCCTCGATCGCCTCGGGGTTGACCATCTTCACTGGGATCCGCCCGAGCTTCGAATCGAGGACGTGGCGCTTGATGCGGCAGCGCTCGTTGTAGACGCGAGCCGGAGGGCAGCTGTGCGCGAGCCACCATTCGCAGAGCTCGGCGAGGGTCAGCTTGCAGTCGCCCGGGAGCTGCTCCAGGCCGAACCGCTGCCGCTCGAAGCTGCGGTCCAAGTCATCAGCAAGGCGCTTCGCCTCCGTCTTGGACTTCGCGGTGCTCGCCTTGACGATCCAGCGGCCCGTCCCGTTCCGGTAGCGGATGTACCAGCGCCCTCGGCGCCATTGCACGCTAGCCATGGCGCACCTCAGACCTTCCCGCGCTTCTGGCGGCCTTCGAGGTTGACCACCGTCGTCGGCTTCGACGCCTGGCCCTTCACCCAGGCGCGGACGACCTCCGGGTCAAACCGGACGAAGCCTCCCAGGCGGATGCAGGGGAGCGTGCCGTCCTCGGCGCGCTTGTAGACCCAGGCGCGGCTCGCCTGGAGGTAGGTGCACACCTGCGTCACGGTCCACAGCGTCTCTTCGTTTTTCAGCAGGATGGGATCGGGTGCTGCCATGTCGTCCTCCTTCGCGGTGAAGGGAGCGCCGGCGAACCGGCGCCCCCTTGGCGATGCACGCTCTGTCTTCGGCTGAAGGCAACGAGCTCTCGCGAGCTACGCGAAGGGGTCCACCTCAGCAGCCGCCGGCTTGAACTCCGCCTCCAGCGCGTCGAGCACGTCGATGGCCATCTGCGTCTGGGCGGCGGGGATCTCGCGGATGCGCGAGACGCCGAGCTTCTTGCAGAAGCGCTCGACCGCCTCCTTCGGCAGCGACTTGAGGACCACCGTGATCGACTGCGCGGTCTTCTCGTCGATCGGCGCCGACGAGGCCTCCGCCCCGCTGTAGAGCGCCGCGAGGTCGTGCAGGGCGAGCTTCTTGAACTCCTCCTGCTGCGCCGCCGAGAGCTGGTGCTCGGGGAGGATCGAGTAGGTGGTCTTCGGGTCCTTGGCCGCGCCGTTGCGGCGGATCTCGAAGGCCCACTTCTCCAGGCCGTACTTTTCGCGGACCTGGCAGAGGTCCTTGAAGAAGACGACGCCCTGCTCGAGCACCTTGACCTCCTTGGTGTCGAACATCGCCACGTTGAAGGCGACGCGCAGGGACGACTTGTGCCCCTCGGCCTTCAGCTTCTCGTCGAAGGGCAGGTACTTGTTGTCGACGAAGCACACCTCGCGCGGGAAGGGGTCGCCCAGGACGACGACCACGGCCTTGTCGCCGTCGTTGGCGAGCTTGAGCCAGGTGCTGTTGCCCGCATCGTGCTTCTTGGCCAGGTCCTCGGTCTGCTGCCACGGGTTCGTCATTGCGGTGTCCTCCTGTGCTGCGAGTTCACGGGAGGAATGCGGGTGCACCTCGCGGCTTGTTACAGCCGGGGCCATTTCCTCCTCGGCCAACCTCGCGCGAAGGCGGCCGAGCGCGCGATGGAGGCGCACGCGGGCGGCGCCGTGAGAGATGCACAGGGACCGGGCGACCACCTGCGGGTCTTCCTCGGTCACGACCAGCCGCAGCACCAGCTCAGCGTCCCGCCCTACCTCGGCTCGCAGCCAGTCCAGGACCCCCTGGGCCTCCTCTGTCTCGGAGGCCCCGCGGCCCATGCCGAGACGGGACTCGGGCCGCGCTTCGACAACGCCCAGCTCGGGCGCCGCCGAGTCGTGGATGGGCCGGAGGGAGGCCGCGCGGCGCCGCCGGAGCGCGTGGCGCTCGGAGATCCGGCGCTCGGTGTTGGCCACGAGGGTCGCCGCGATGCGCCGGACGCGATGGAGATCGAGCGCCAGCACGGCGGCGAGCCACGCCTCGATCACCTCGGAGGTCGCCTCGTCCGCCTCGACGTCGAAGTGACGCGCGTGGCGACGGCTGACGACCTCGAGGGCCCTGGCCATGCCCAGGAGCAGAAGGTCCTGGGCCACGCGCTCGCGGGACTGCATCGCCTCGACCAGGCCGCGGAGCGCCACGTTCTTGCGAGCATGGTCGGCGTCCTCCGCCGCGATGAACGACACCAGCTCGTCCGGGCTCGCGAAGTCGGCGAGGCCCTCGTGGTCGGTGGCGAGGTGGTGGAACTGCTCCAGGGACTGCTGGGAACGAACGGACCGCTCGAGGCTCTCCTTGAGAGCCTCCCAAGAGCTGCGCATGGACGCCTGCCGTGCGGCCCGGCGTCATGCGCTCTCGTGGGGCCGAGAGAAGGCGTCTTGCGCTCTGGTGGATGTGGTCCGGCCGAAGGGCCGGAACGACTACGACCCGTCGGGCCCCGGCCGTTTCTTCGCGGTCGGGGCCAGTCGGACTACGACGAGGGCCTTGCACCGATAGCAGACCAGCGAGGCGTGGAACTCGCCGTCGAAGGTGGCCTGCAGGTCGCCGCGCTGGATGCTGAGGCCCGTCTCGTCACGCTTCGCGAGGAGCATGCCGCACGCAGTGCAGCGGACTTCCTGGGCGTGGTGAACGACTCGGCGGAGCGAGCTCTTCATGGCAACCCCTTCCCAAACTGGCGCCACCGGCTGGATGGCTCGCCGGGGAAGGTGCCGGATCGCAGGTCGTCTGTGGTCGCCGATGCGTCGCTAAAGTGTCGCCGAAGTGTCGATTCTTTTGGCGACACGTAGCGACGCGGATCTACTCGGGTTTCTCGCTGGCAGCGGAGGTGTCGCCGAAATCGGCGACGCTTTGGCGACGGTCGCGAGAACTCGATCGAGAGGGTCCCAGCCTGCTACCGTCGCTGGTCGGTTGAATCCCCGTGAATCGTTCGAGGACAGACTCGCTCGAGGAGAGACTGCGATGAAGTCGACAGGTCTTCTGGACCTCGTAGCCGGCTTTGGCGAGAGGGCGCTCGAGGCCACCGTACGCAAGTACTTTCCAGGAATGACTTCGGACGCGCTCGCCCAGGGCTGGATCCCCATCCCGCAGGCGGCCATCGAAGCGGGCCTTCGGCGCGCAGTGAAGGGCGTGCCCGAAGTCGAGACGGTGAGGCTGTCGTGCGTACCCAGTGCCTTCGTCGTCGAGTTGGACACGAAGGCCTACTGGGTGGTCAAGAGCCGGCTCTCGGCTTCGCTCGAGCTGCGCGAGTTCACGCTCACGAAGAGGCGGAAGCTTGCCGAGCTCGTATGCGACGGTGACGTGGCCGTGGAGGGACGCAACCTGGTCGGGCGCCTGGCGGCCGGCATCGTACAGTCCATGGTGGAAACCGCCCTGCAAGGCCCCGACACCAAGAGCCGTGTCGCTGCGAACACGGACGAGCTCGTCGAGCTCGCGTGGCCACGGATTCGGATTCACCTGTCGAAGCTGGAGGAGCTTCGACGGCTGTCGGAGACCCAGGTCCTTGGGAAAGGGCTCTTTGACTTCGTCGAGTTTGGCCCGGCGACCATCGAGCAGGATCATGTCCGGCTAAAGGTAGGGACTGCCAGGTAAGTATCCGGAGACCTGACCTGGCTCTCGCCGCCCGCATGCCGAAGACCCGCAAGGGCCGGCTCGGCGGGCTCCACGAGAAGCTTGGGGTCGCAAATGAACCCCCCATCTGAACACCGCAAGCGAGGCTGAGCCTCAGCCCGACGGTTGCGTGGCGTGGCCCGCGAAACCCAGAAAGCCACGGGGCGCACGGCTACTTGGGCGGCGCGGGCAGCATCCCCTCGGCAATGGCGTCCTCAATCGCCTTGCGGCTCGCCGCAGCTCTCTCAGGCGTCAGTCGGAAGGTCACCGCCGCGTCCCGCCCCACCATGAAGATCGGCTCGGGCGGCGTGGGCTCGACCTCCGCGTCCCCTGGATCGCCGATGTAGCGGATCAGGCCGGCAGTCCCGCAGCTCCTGCAGGTGCAGTCCTCGTGCTCCTTGATGTCCTTCGCCAGCACCGCAGTCTGGCCGCATGCCTGGCAGATCAGATCCTCAAGCTTGTCTCCGAAGTACATGAACATGACCAGCCTCCTGCTCGTGAACTCGTCCACTACCCCGGCGCCGGAAGCATCCCGGAGCTGATGACCCACTCGACCTCGGCGCGTTGCTCCGCGACGCGCTCGGGCGAGAGCCGGTACCGCCTCGCTTCGCGCCCCGTCAGGAAGTAGGGCTCCGGAGGCTCGACCTCTCCCTCTGGGGACTGTCTGGTTCCGAGGTACCGAACCAGGCCGGGCGTGCCGCAGCTCAGGCACGAGCGCTCGTCGTGTTCCTGGATGTCCCTGCCCTTGACGGCGACGCCGCCGCACTCCTGGCATACGAGATCCTTGGGTTTGCTTCTGAAGAACATGGCCAGCCTCCTTCGGTTGGTCTGCTGCTCGCCCTACTCGTCGAGGATCTGAACGGCCCCCGGGAAGTTCAGTCGCAGGCCCTGGCCCGGGATGGACTCGACCAGCCGGTCGATCTCCTCGATGGTCATCACGCCCGCGAAGACGGCCTTGATGGGTCGGAGGATGCGGTACCGAAGGTCGCGGGCGTCGGGCGCGATCAGACGCTTCGTGATGCGGCCCAGGCGTTTCATGCCTTCGGCAATCTCCGCCATGGTGATGACCACGTTCGGCCGTTCGCAGAGCACCACGAACCCGTGGAACGGCGTGGGCTGCACGTTGTTCGGCGGCCGCGTCGGAAGGTCGATCCCGAAGAGCGTGATGCGCCGCTGCTTCTTCCGGACGATGAGCGACTTCGCGGCCGCGACGATCGCGGAGGGCGAGGCCGGCGTCGTGGCGGGAGCGGTCCTGGCGTAGTCCGGCTCCGCCTCCGCCGCGAGGCTCATCGGCTGCACGGGCTCGGCAGTGGCGACCTGCGGCTCGTCGGCGTGGAACCGGTGCCAGACGCGCTCCGCCAGCCTGCGGTGGTGCAGCGCCTTCCGCAGCTCGGGAAGGTTCGCCTTGGCCAGGGCATCGACGTCTCCCAGGCCCACCTCGACGAGCCGGCGAGCGAACGACCGTGCGAGGCCGAAGATTCGCAGCCTTGCGATCGGGAGCGCGTCGGCGCGGACGCCGAAGTTGAGCCGGTCAGCCAGCTCGTCCAGTGCACCGCACCGCTCCTGCGTCCAGCCGCTCACCTTCGCGACGGCGCTCAAGGCCTGGACCAGCCAGGCGAACTCCTCGCCGATGCGGCGTGCCCCGCCCCCGCCGACCCGGTGCCGAAGCTCGAGCGTCTTGGTGCTCATCTCATCGAGCCAGTCGGAGAGCATCAGCACGCGCTTGATGGCCGTGGCGGGCTTTTCCTCGGCCGCCGTGCTCACCTCGTTGAACCGAGCGAGCGCCGGCCGCTCCGAGGCACCCTGGGCCGCCGCGCGCTGCAGGAGCGCGGTGCGCAGGTCGTAGTCGAAGCGCTCAGCGCGGGTCATCGGCACGTAGACCCCGCCCCCCGCAGAGCTGAAGCTGACAGTCGCCAGCACCTCGATGTCCGTGACCGGGACGTTCCGCGCCTCACGCGCCCAGGCGGCCATCTCGAGCGCCGTCTCGGTGCCGATGCCCTTGGACGCCGTGACCATGCCCAACTCGGTCACGTCGAGGCGGCCCTTCTCCTCCGCGATGAGCTTCCCGTCGAGGCACTTCGTCAGGGCCGCGTCGAGCTTCGCCCGGAACTCGTCCTGGTTCTGGGACCAGCGCACGAAGCCAGTGAACGTCCCGAGGAAGAGCCTGGTCAGCGCCTCGCGAGACGGCGCGAGGCCGGTAGCGATGGCGTGCAGGACATGGTCCTCGAGCGGGCTGTCGCCCAGCGTGGGGCGGAGCTCTTCGAATTCGGCGCTGACGAACTTGGACAGCCAGGCCTCGGCCTGGAACGGCGACGCGGTGACGAGGATCGAACGAGCGACGCCACCGGAGAGCCCAGGGCGCCCGGCGCGGCCGCTCTCGTTCTCGTAGGTGCTCTTCGAGACCGCGATCAGCCCCCAGCGGCCGTACTCGGGCATGAAGCCGCGCCGTTCGAGGTCGATGATGACGTTCTTCACGGGCAGGTTCATGCCCATTGCGAGGGTCGAGGTGGAAAACACCACCTTGATCTTCCCGAGACGGACGTAGTGCTCGACCAGCCGCCGCAGTTCGGGGGACAGGTCCGCATTGTGGAAGGCGACCGAGCTCGAGAGAGCATGGAGCAGCTGTTCCTGGGACTGCGTCTCCTCCAGTTCGCGCAACTCCTCGATGGCCTCGTCCACCGACGGGAGGCGCAGCCGGTTGGCGAGCGTGGCGGCGTAGCCGACGGTCCGCTTCTTGTCCCCCAGAAACACGAGGACCTGCTCTCCGCGGCTGGCCAGGAACTCGGCAGCGCTGAGGACGAGCTCGTGGGCCTCCTCGGTGTCGGGATCGACGAAGGTCTCGGTCCCCTGGGCACCCGAGTTGTGCTCGCGGTAGGTGAAGGTGCCGCGGCAGAGCACGCCCTTGCGGAGCTCGACGGGGCGGTGCTTGTCGAAGACGAGGGTGGCGCCGAGCCAGTCTGCGAGCGGCTTGCCGTTCCCGATGACCGCTGACAGCCCGATGATCCGGGGCTTGCTCTTCGCGTTCTTGACCATCGTGAGGAGCAGCTCGAGGTCCGGCCCGCGCGAAGGGTCGCCGACGAGGTGCAGTTCGTCGACGACCACCAGCCCGACGCTGTTGAGGATCTGCGGCGAGCCGACGATGAGGGAGAGCAGCTTCTCCACGACGACGATGGCGATCTGGAAGTTCCCGCGCTCGATGTCCGCGTCGAACTCGCGGTGGTCGCGCGAGGAGATGACGACCTTGATACCGGCGCGGGCGTACCTCGCACTCAGCTCCTCGTACTTCTCCTCCGCGAGAGCCCGGAGCGGGACGACGTAGAAGACCTTGCCGTCCTCGGACGCCACCCGGGCGGCGGCCATCTCGCCCACGAAGGTCTTCCCGGAGCCGGTCGGGGAGATGACGACGACGCGGCCGTTGGCGCTCAGCGCACCCTCAAGAACCGCGCGCTCCTGGATCGGCAGCAGCTCGGTGCCGATCGTCTGCCGCCACGCCTCGAGGATCTCCGGCTTGATCTTGTAGGACGCCAACGTGTCGATGTTCATGACGCCTCCCAGGTAGCTGAACACGCGTGCAGTTATAGCGGAGGGGTCAGACATTCGCGACTGACGAGATCTCTCGTCCGACGGATTCCCCTGTAAGAGCGGGCGCTTCGCAAACTTCGTGGTGGCGTCCGTAACAAGCGGCGAAGTCCACCCGCATTCCCTCCTCGACCGGGCGAAGCGCGCCCGCCGAGGAAGGGATGATCACCTGCCCCAAGTACCGCGCCGCCGAGGGCCGCCGCTGCGTCCACTACGCCGACGGCGGCCCGTGCCTGCGCCCCGACGAGTTCATGTGCGTCGAGTGGCTCCGGGCGAACGGCTACCTGCGCGACCCCGTCGACGCTGCCCGCGAGCACCTGCGGCTGCTGAGGGCGACCTCGCCGCCGGCCCCGCCTCCACGCC
>CAZAIE010000011.1:0-6691 GCA_964485035.1 uncultured Myxococcaceae bacterium
GCTGTACGAAGGTCATCAGCTTCTCGGCGTCCATGAAGCTCACCGAGACCACCGACGAGCCGTCCCCGGACGCGACCACGCCGACCTCGGCGCGCAGCCTGGAGGTGGTGTACTCGCTCGCGCTCTTGGTGCTGCACCCCGCCACGGTCAGGGTCAGGACCAGCATCGCCACTCGCTTCATCGCTGCGCTCCTTGGAGTCGTTGTCGGTTCGGCCGCCCGGCACCTGAGCAAAGGCTGGACCGGGCGCAACCGCCTGGAATCACTCGGACCGTTTGTGGATGCAGGTCGGAAACCCTGACATCCGTGCCTTGCCTGTGGGGTGAGTTGCCGCGGCCGTCCGGACCGATCGGCCGCGTCCGTCAGCCCTGCGGCGCCTGCTCGTCCGCGTCGGCCTCGGCCTGCTTCGCAGCGCGGCGGCGCTCGAAGACCCAGACCAGCACCACGCCGATCTCGAAGCAGAGGACCATCGGGACCGCCATGAGGGCGAGGTTGATGGCGTCGCCGGTCGGCGTGAGGAGCGCGGCCACCACGACGCACGCAAGCAGTGCGTGGCGTTGGTAGCGGGCCACCCAGCGGAACTTGAGGATGCCGATCATCGCCAGGAGGGCCATGAGCAGGGGCAGCTCGAAGATGGCGCCGAAGGCGAGCTCGAGCATCAGGACCAGCGAGAGCTGCTCCTTCATCGAGAGCATCGGGCGGGTCCACTCCTCGCGGCCCAGCTTCGCGCCCGCCGCGGCGAGGTGGCGGTGCGCGCTCCACACCGAGTGCAGCGCTCCGGCGTGCTCGACGTAGCCGCCGGCGAGGGCCGCGGCGCTCTCCTCGAACTTCACGCCGGCCTCCTGCAGCGAGCCGCGGACGATGAGCGCCTCGGCCTGCTGGTGCAGGGCGATGGCCTCGACCACCGCCTTGCGGCGCGCGTCCTTCGGCCCGGTGGCGATGGCGGCGTCGAGCAGCCGGCCCAGCCTCGCGGCGCGATCGTTCAGCTCCACGCTGCTGGTGGTGAGCACCGGCGGCGGCTCGATGCGGCCGTCGCCTGCGCTGCCCAGCGCGGCCACCGCGGCCGCTGCCAGCTCCGCTGCGCGCGCGGGCTCCTCGACGAAGAAGAACCGCGCCGCGTCGTCGGCCTGCGTCTTTGCCACCACGATGCGCTCGCGCACTGGTCCGGCGTCGCCGGGGGTGAGCAGGAACTTGAACATCTGCGGGAGGATCGCGAAGTAGCAGAACGCCGCGCCAGCGAGGAAGAAGCCGGTCCCGAAGACGATGAACGGGCCGATGGCCTTGCGCTCGGAGGGCAGGAGCCCCGGGGCCACGAACATCCAGATCTGGTGGAGCACGACCGGCGTGGCCAGGAAGAGGCCGGTGTACATGCCCACCTTCAGCAGGACGTTGATCTCCTCGATGCCCGACGTGTAGACGAGCGAGCGGCTCTCCTCGGGCAGCGCCTGGAGCACCGGGACCATCAGCAGGTTGAAGATCTCGCGCGCCCAGATGAGCGAGGCGCCGCCCAGGACGATGACCGCGACGGTGACGCGCCAGAGCCGCGAGCGCAGCTCGGAGAGGTGCTCGAAGAGCGTGAGCTTGACGTCGTCCACGGTCAGCCCTTCGCCTCGGGGTCGGGAGGCTTCGGCGTCGTGGGCGCGGGCGACTCGGTCGGCGCAGGCAGCGCTCCAGAAGGCTCGACCGGCTTCGACTCATGCGGGTCGTTGGTCTCGGGTGCGTACGGGTCGGGCAGGCCGGAGGCGGGGCCTGGGGTCTTCGCCTCGGGGGGCTGATCCATCCGGTAGAACTCGGACTCGACGGTCCCGCGGATGTCGTTGGTCGCGCGCTTGAAGTCGCGGACGGCCTTGCCGAGGCTACGGGCAAGCTCCGGGAGCTTCGAGGGGCCCAGGAGCAGCAGGGCCACCACGAGGATGATCGCCAGCTCCGTGCCAGACATCCCGAACATCGACCGCCTCCGTGCGCTGCGTTATCGCGTCCGTCGGTCCGGGATGCAACCGGGAAGGGACCTCACAGGTCCCAGGCGTTCCCGAGCGCGCGTGCAGCCAGGGGCTGCAGCTCCTCGGGCAGCGGATCGACCTCGCGGTTCCACCCCGCGGCCTTGAGCCGGCTCACCAGCGTCCGCACCAGCTCCTGCTCGTTCTGGACGATCAGAACAGGGGCGTGGACTTCCTGCAGACGCTTGAGCTTGCGCAGGCTCTTCAACAGCTTCGCCAGCGGTCCCTGGATGGACGCGGGGCTGCCCTCGGGCACGGCCAGCACCGCCTCGCCCGAGGCGAGCGAGGGCGGGCGCTCGCGGCCGAACAGCTCCAGCGTGGACGCGGGCGCGATGCGGAAGGCCCCGGGGATGGCCGCGAGATCCACCTGGCCGCCGTACTGCTCCGGGTCGGGGACCACCACCGCGCCCACCAGCAGCGTCCCGGTGCTCGAAGCGGCGATGGCCTTCCCGAGCAGCAGCCCGGTGGGCGCCCGCGCGGCCTCGAGCCACAAGAGAACGGTCGAGGCACAGGAGAGCGCGCCGGCGACGATGACGACGCGTCCCGGGTCCTCGGGGCGCCGCACGTCGAAGGCCCAGGCCAGCGCCTCCTTCTCGCGGTCGAGGGTGAGCGACTCGTCTGCGATCGTGCCCAGGCGCGCAGCGATCGCCCGGGCCCGGGCCTGGCCCCGCAGCGGCTCGCCGAACTTGGAGGTGGTGCGTCGCGGGCTCATGCAGGCCTCAGCGGGTCCCCCGGTGCTCGCCCGCCTTCTCGGTCCAGGCAGCAGCGAAGAGGTCCAGCCCCTGCTTCACGGCCTGTCGACACAGGGCGTTGGCCACCTCGTCGGAGACCACGCCGACGTTCTCACGCGAGCGCTGCTCGGGGGTCTGCTCGGCCGGAGGCGACTGCAGCGTCTCGGCCTGCTCCCAGAGCCGCGTCCCGTCGGCGCCCACAACCACGAGCGTGAACTCGACCTCGGCGTGCTGGCGCGCCGAGTCCCGGTCGGTCACCACGGTGTACTCGTTCGCCACGGCGACGACCGCATCCACGCCCAGCTCGCTGGCGAACCGGCCCAGGGCCACGTCGTTCTTTGGCGAGAGGTCGAGCGGCCGCAGGGGCCGTGCCCCCACGGTCCCCGAGGAAGAAAGCGCGGGCAGGCGGGCATACCCGGGCGCCGCGGCGACCTTCTCCAGCGGCAACAGCTCGGCGCCCACGGCCTTTGAGATTCCGGCCCGGGCCTCCTCGGCCAGGTCCTGCGTGAGCCTCACGCCCCACGCGTTGCCGGACATCTTCGCGAGACCGACCGTGGCGAGGTTGCGCGAGCTCACGGTGCGGTCACCGGTGAGGCTCACCAGCGCGAAGGTGCGCTTCTCGAAGGCTGCGGGGTTGAGCCGCACGGTGCTGCACGAGGCGAGGAGGCAGACGACGGGGACGAGCGCGAGGCGCGCAGGCGAACGATCGGCGAGGGACATCAGGGCAGCTTCTCCAGGATCACGCGCGTGCGCGCGTCGTGCTTCAGGTCCACTTCCACGTGCTTCTCCTTGTGGTTCGGCGCGCGGACCCGGAGCCGCACGATGCCCGGGGCGAAGCCGGTGAACGTCGCCGGGGCGCGCTTCACCTCCTCCATCCCCACCACCTGCACGTACGCCTCCGCCGGGACCGTCTCGACCAGCAGAACCAGGGTCTTCTTCTGCGTCCCCCAACCGACGGGCAATTCTGAGACCGGCAGCGGCTTCTGGACCGCCGGCGCCGCGACCGGTGGCGGGGCCGGAGGAGGTTGGTTCGTCGCCGGAGGCACGGGGGTCGGCGCGGGCCGAGCCGGCTGCGGTGCAGGCTCGGGCTTGGGCGGAGGAGCCGGGGCCTCGACCTTCTTCGGCGCCGGGTTGAGCGGAGCGTGGATCTGGAAGTCGGAGCTGCCGTCGACGTCCAGCAGGTCCTCGCGGGTGACGTAGCCCTCCGCGGAGACCTTGAGCTGGTGGGCGCCCGGTTCGACCTTGGGGATGATCACCGGTGAGGGGCCGTACGAGACCCCGTCGAGCTGGACCACCGCCCCGACGGGATCAGTGGTGATGGTGATCTTCGAGGCGGCCGCCACCGAGGGCAGCAGCGCGACGCACGCGACGAGGAGTGGGTGGAGGCGCATGGCGCCGGATTAGACGGTCCAGCCTCGTCCCTCGTCAAACGAAAGCGCGGAGGCCGGGAAGTGCCGGCCTCCGCCCTGCCGTCTGCCACTCAGTTCACGGTCGCCGACGACGACGTCCCGGAGATCGTCACCGTGCCCAGGACGGTGCCGCCAGTCAGGGTCCCGCCCGAGTACAGGCCGCCCTGGTTCACGCCGCTCGAGGTGCCGCCGCCGACCACGGTGTAGGTCTGGCCCGACTTCAGCGCCGGCGAGGACACGAGCAGCGTCTGGTACGCCCTGGCGGGGGCGAACGTCGCGATGGCGCTGCCCGTGGAGTCCTGGACCTGGAGCAAGGAGCCCGCCGCCCGGGTGCTGCGGAACTGGAGGAGCACGCTCGGCTGCGTGGAGCCCGTGTCCGGCTTCTGGGTCATCCGCGAGCTGGGACCGGAGATGACCACCATGCCGCCCTCGATGAGGCACTGGCCGTTGAAGTCCAGGCCGACCTCGGGCTGCGAGGAGGGACCGTGCGCGATCAGGGTGCCGCCGGTGATCCTGACGTCGCCGTTGCTGTCCACCGCGTCCCCGCGCGTGGAGTTGAGGCGCACGAACCCGCCGTTGACGACCAGGCTCGAGCCGTCCGCGGACTCGCCGCCGACACCCGCGGTCGCGTTCAGGCTGTCGTCGCTGGCGTCGATGCTCACGCTCCCCGCATTGATGGTGATCGACTTGCTCTCGATGCCCTCCCTGACGCCGGCCATGACCAGCTCCCCGCCGTCGATGGTCACCGAGCGGGCGGCGTTGATGCCCTGGCTAGACGCGGACATGGCGAAGGTTCCGCCGCTGATCTTCACGTCGTTCGTCGCGTGGATGGCGTCGCCGCCGTCGGAGGAGAGTTCGAGGGTCCCGCCCTCGATGGTGACGAAGCCCGCGCTGGCGTTCTCCTCCTCGTCGGACTTGAGCGCGTGGCCGGTCGAGGCCGTGGCGCGCACCGTGCCGCCGCGCACGATGAGGTAGTCCTTCCCGCGGATCGCGTCATCTACCGCGGACACCTCCAGCACGCCGCTCTTCACGATCAGCCCGTCGTCGGTCGAGACCCCGTCGCCGCAGTTCCCTGTGACGGTGAGGGCCCCGCTTCCCTCGCCGAAGAACGCGAGGCTCGAGTTCGCGAAGACCGCCGCATTGGGCTCGGCGTCGCTGCAGTAGCCCTTCCCGTCCGAGAGCGTGCTCTTCGAGCCGTCGGGGAGGATGAGGATGGTCCGCGCCGCCTTGACGACGTAGAGCGGCGCCGTGCTCGAACTCGCGAGCGAGGCATTCACCAGCACCAGCTTCACCACCGACTTCGAGGCGTCCACCACGAGCTGCCCGTCGGTGAGGCTGCCGGTGATCTTGTACGTGCCCTCCGCGGTGATCGTCGCGGTGCTGCCGCTCACCTTCACGGCACTCGAGTCGGAGGTCGTGATCGACGTGCCCCCGAGCGTGATCGTCACTGCGCTGGCGAGGTCGTACGTGTAGTCCGACGGGTCCTCGTCCGGGGTCACGAGCGTGGTGTCGGAGTCGTCGTCCTGGCCGCTCCCGGCACACCCCGCGACGCCCAGCACCACCACCAGCATCCCCACGCCCAGCGAGCGACCCATGATGTCCTCCATGCGTTGGCCTCGCATGGGATGACACCGGACCTCTGCAACCGATCGCATCGCCCCCGCACACGCCCCGACTGGGTCCCTGCCGTTCCTACCCCGCGATCGGCGCGCGCTCGCAGGCGTCCAGCGAGCGCTCGAGCAGGGTGTGGGCGGGTCCCGGAGGCAACGCCGCGAGGACCTGCTCGCGGGTGAGCGCGAGGGCCGCGCGCGCGGACTTGCCTGCCCCTTCGCGGGTCAGCGTCCCGGCGCGCACGAGGACGTGGAGCAGCAGGAGGTGGTTCTGCACCACGTCGGTCACGTTATACGCGTGGACCTCGGGCAGGCGACCCTGGGCGACCAGCCCCTCCACCTCCTCCCCGCGGATCCCCGGCTTGCCGGGCAGCCCGTGGAACTTGCACAGGTCGTCGAACGACCCCGAGCCCCACGAGCCTGCCACCAGCTCCTTCTGGAGGTCGCAGTGACGCTCGGAGCGCTTGCCGCGCGCGCCGTCCGTGCGGCCGAAGTGCTCGGGGGCGCCCACCCGGCAGCGCGAGGCCCAGAGCTCCATGAGCGGCAGATCGAAGCCGGAGCTGTTGAAGCCCACGTAGACCCGACCGGCGAGGTCGTCGAAGAAGCGCGCCACGAAGTCCTCGAGCGGCGCGTCGCCCTCCTTCCAGCAGCTCCAGCGCGTGGCCACGACCCGGTCGTCCCGATGCTCCGCGAGCAGCACGGCGCTCGCGACGGGGACGTGGAACGGCAGTTTGAGGAACTCCCCACCGCCCTCGCCGCGCCGGCGCTCGACCAGCCGCCGCTGCACGTCCGCGACCGGCACGTCGTCCCCGAGCCCGAGGACCTGCCGGGCGAGGGGGACATGGCAGCGGGTCTCGAGGTCCAGCACGGCCCAGCGGGTGTCGGTGGCGGCGTTCACGGACGGCATCCTACCAGCCGGGCCGGACACCCCTTCGGAGCCAGCGTC
>CAZAIE010000011.1:6701-22085 GCA_964485035.1 uncultured Myxococcaceae bacterium
GGACACCCTCGGGCGGGCATCGGACAGCGGCTCGTTCCGGCCTGGCTCGCTGCGTTGACCCTCCCGGAATCGGGTGCGAGGCTGCGCGCATCCAACTCCTGAGTCCCAGTCCGGAGGTCTCCATGAAGCACCTCGCCGCCTTGCTGCTCGCCCTGTGCCTCCCCGTGCTCGCCGTCGGGGCCGAGAAGCCCCGGACGCAGTCCCAGACGCAACTCACCTGGTACGGGCAGTCCACCTTCGTGGTGCAGACGCCCAAGGGCCTGGTGCTGGCCATCGACCCCTGGTTCCAAAACCCGCTGGCCAAGGACAAGGACGCGGGCACGAAGCTGCCCAAGGTGGACTACATCCTGCTCACCCACGGCCACTCGGACCACGTCGGCGAGGCGATCGCCATGGGGAAGCGGACCGGGGCGAAGCTGGTGACGGTGTTCGAGCTGTCGGCGCTGCTCGTGGAGGCCGGCTACCCCAAGGACCAGGCGACGATGGCCACCGCGGGCAACGCGGGCGGGACCATCAAGCTCTCGGACGAGGTGAGCGTGACCCTGGTTCCGGCGATCCACACCTCCAGCTTCTCGAGCGGGAGCGGTCCGGCCGTGGCCGCCGGGATCCCGCTGGGCTTCGTCATCCACATCGCCGGGGGGCCGACGCTGTACCACACCGGGGACACCGACCTCTCCGAGTCGATGCGCTTCCTGGGCGAGCGCTTCAAGGTCGACGTGATGATGGCCTGCATCGGCGGCCACTTCACGATGGACCCCGTGGGCGCAGCGATGGCCGCCGGCCTGGTGAAGCCGCGGGTCGTCGTGCCCATGCACTTCGGGACCTTCCCGCTGCTCGCCGGCAAGCCGGAGGAGCTGCGCGCGGCGCTGAAGGAGCGCAAGAACCCCGCCGAGGTCGTCGTCCTGGACATCGGCCAGCCGCGCGGATTCTGAGTCGGGGGCCGCGGGCCGCGGCGGTAGGATGCCCACCGTGCGCGCCTCCCTGCTGACCCGCCTCATCGCCGCCTACCTCGCGCCGACGCTGGCGCTGCTGGTGTTCGCGCCCTACGTCGGCTCGCGCATCGCCAGCCGGGCCCTGGAGGCGGAGGTGGGGGCGCGGCTGGTGAGCACCGCCAGCGCCGCGGCGGCGACGCTCAAGGCCGACCTGCTGCTCACGCTGCAACCGGGCGACGATGAGACGCGCACCTACAAGAACGCGCGCGCCCGGCTCGAGGCGCTGCGCGCCGGGACGCACGCGGAGCGGCTGTACGCCTTCGACCCCGAGCGCCGCATGCTGGTGGGCACCGGCGACACGCTCCCCATCGGGACCCCCATCCCGGCGCTGGAGCGCGACCGGCTGGAGCTGGACCGCGTGCTCGGCGGCGAGGGCACCCCCTCGACCGTGACCTTCCGCGGCCTGGACGGGCGGACCTACAAGTCGGGGTACGCCCCGCTCTTCGACGCGTCCGGCAAGGTGGTGGCGGTGGTGGGAGCCGACGCCTCCGCGGAGTTCTTCGACGCGGTCCGGCAGGTGGGGCTCTCCATGGTGCTGGCCGCGGCGCTGCTGGCCGTCGCTGGCCTGGCGCTGTTCTTCGTGGCCGGCAGGCTCTGGCTGCTCCGGCCCATCCGCGCCCTGCGCGACGCCGTGGAGCGCATCGGCCAGGGGGACCTGGTGACCCCGCTTCCGCCGACGGGCAAGGCAGAGCTCGCGACGCTGAGCCGCGGGCTCGAGCAGATGCGCGGGCAGCTCCTCGACCGCGAGCGGGAGATGCAGGTGATGCTCGCGGGCATCGCCCACGAGGTGCGCAACCCGCTGGGCGGCATCGAGCTCTTCGCGGGCCTGCTGGCTGAGGACCTCGCGGGCGACCCCGAGAAGCTGGGCCACGTGCGCCGCGTCCAGCGCGAACTCACCTACCTCAAGCGCGTGGTGGAGGACTTCCTGGGCTACGCGCGCGACCCGCGGCTGGCGACCGAGCCGGTGGAGCTGCGGCCGTTCCTCGAGGACCTTGCGGAGCTGGTCCGCCCCGACGCCGCGGCCCGGGGACAAGAGGTCCACGTCGAGGCCGAGCCGCTCACCGTCCCCGCCGACGCGAACACCCTGCGCCGGGCGCTGCTCAACCTCTCACGCAACGCCCTGCAGGCCGGGCCCGAGGGCAGCCGGGTGACGCTCTCGGCGAGGGCCGACGGGGCCCGGGTGCTGCTCGCGGTGCAGGACGAGGGCCCGGGGGTGCCGGAGGCGGAGCGGGCGCAGCTCTTCAAGCCGTTCCACACGACCAAGGAGAAGGGCTTGGGCCTGGGACTGGCCTTCGTCCGGCGCATCGCCGAGGCCCACGACGGCTCAGCCCGCCTCGAGCCGAGCCCCCAGGGGGCCCGGTTCGTGGTGGAGCTGCCGTGTGCGCAAAGTTTCGCTCCTCCCGAAAAGTGAGTTAGATTCGGCCACCTACAGCAGCCCGCAGGACAGCCCGCAAGGACGCCTCATGGACGAGTTCGTCAGGGAGTTGTTGACCCTCGGTCGCAGCTACTTCCAGCGCAAGCAGTACCAGCGCGCGGAGAAGTACCTGTCCCAGGTGGTGGAGCACAACCAGTCGTTCGCCGACGTCTACAACATGCTCGGCGTCATCTACCACGACCAGGGGCAGTTCGCCCGGGCGCAGCGCGCCTTCGAGGCGGCCCTGAAGATCAACCCCGCCTACACCGAGGCGGCGTTGAACCTGGCCATCATCTACAACGACATGGGGCGCTACCAGGAGGCCAAGGAGGTCTACCAGGCGGCGCTGAAGCGCGGGCAGACCGCGCCGGGCGAGCTGGACCGCTTCGTCAAGGGCAAGATCGCCAACATGTACGCCGACATCGGCGACGTCTACATCTCCAGCGGCCGGTTCGACGAGGCCATCGGCGAGTTCGAGAGGGCGCTGGCGCTGTGCCCCGGGTTCGTGGACATCCGCGCCAAGCTGGGAGCCGCGTTCCGGGACAAGGGCGACAAGGACGCCGCGCTGCGCGAGTTCACCCGCGCGGTCCAGGAGGCGCCGCACTACCTCCCGGCGCGCATCCAGCTCGGGGTCTCGCTGTACAGCGTGGGGCGGACGGCCGAGGCCGTCACCGCCTGGGAGGAGGTCCTCTCCCGCAACCCTGGCAACAAGACCGCCGAGATGTACCTCGCGCTGGTGCGCGATGCGCCGAAGAAGACCTGAGCGGCCTCAAAGCTGACATCGCCCCCTGCGGGCACCACGATTCGAAGCACAGTTCGAGAGCGAGGTCGGGATGTACGCGCTGAAGTTCATCTCGGGCAAGTACCAGGGCGGCGTGTTCCCCCTGAAGCCGAACAAGCAGGTGGTCATCGGCCGCTCGTCCGACCTGGACATGGTCCTCGTCGAGGACATGGTCAGCCGCAAGCACGCGAAGATCACCTGCCAGGACGGCAAGGTGCTCATCGAGGACCTGGGCTCGACCAACGGCACTTTCGTCAACGGCGAGAAGATCGTCCGGGCCGCCCGGCTGAAGGAGGGCGACCGCATCCTCATCGGGACGTCCATCCTGAAGCTGGTGGCCGCGGAGAGCGGCGCCTCGGTCGACGACCAGCAGGTGAAGCAGAACCTGGAGGCCGCCGCCGCCGCCGCCGCGAGCCGCGCCACGCGCTCGTCGTCGATGACCGGCAAGATCGAGGAGGTCCCCCTCCCCGACCTCTTGCAGCTCTTCGGCACCTCCAAGAAGAACGGCGTGCTCTTCATCAAGGCGCCCCAGCACCAGGCGCGCATCTACATGCGCCAGGGCCGGGTCTACTACGCGGTCATCGACGAGCAGCACGACCTCGGGCCGCAGAAGAGCTTCTACCGGATCGTCCGCTGGGAGGTGGGCGACTTCGAGCTGTTGCCGCCCGACAGCCAGGACTTCATGGTCGAGCTGGAGGAGTCCACCGACCACCTCCTGCTCGAGGGCCTGCGGCAGCTCGACGAGCTGCGGCGCATCGAGAAGGACATGCCGCAGGGCGACGCCTCGCTCAGCCTCTCGATGCCCCTGACCCCGGCGCTGCGCGACCTCACCCCCGACCAGCTCGACCTGCTGCAGCTCATCTACAACGAGGGCTCGCTGGTGGCGGTCATGGACAAGTCCACGGGCTCCGACCTGGACACCGCCACGGGCCTCCTGGACCTCATCAAGAAGGGCTACGTGAAGGCGCAGGGGTAGCAGCCCCGCCTCAGCCGGTGCAAATCGAGCAGGCCCGGAGCCATCGGCTCCGGGCCTGCGGTGTTTCAAAGCTACCGGAGCCCGGCGACTACGCCGAGGCCTCCTCCCGGCCGTGGCAGCGCTTGAACTTCTTGCCGCTGCCGCAGGGGCAGGGGTCGTTCGGGCGGGCCTTGTGGCCTTCGTTGTGGACCGTCTGCTGCTTGCCCGGGGCCGGCGCGGCGCCGGGCTGCACGTCGCCACGGCCCTCCTTCATGTTGGTGGGCAAGCGCGTCTTCGAGAGGTCGAACTCGTCGAGGCTGGCGCGGGCCTTGGCCGCGGCGGCGCGCTCGGCGGCGGCCTCGGCCTCCACCTGCTCGGGCCGCTTCAGCTCCGCGCGCAGGAGGGTGGAGACGACGTTCGTGGTGATGGCGCTCATCATCTGCACGAACATCTGGTAGCCCTCCTTCTTGTACTCCTGCTTCGGGTCCTTCTGGCCGTAGCCGCGCAGGCCGATGCCCTGGCGCAGGTGGTCCATCGCCAGCAGGTGGTCCTTCCAGAGGGCGTCGATGGTGGAGAGGTAGACGTACTGCTCGAAGCGCCGGAAGTTGTCCTTGTCGAAGGCTTCTTCCTTGCCCTCGAACTTCTTCTTGAGCACGTTCCAGACCTGCTCCTCCAGGTGCTCGCGGCTCTCGAAGCTCCCGCCCTGAAGGCTCATCTGCGCGCCCAGTTGCTCGCGCAGCGCGTGCTCGAGGCCGGCCAGGTCCCAGCCCGCGGGGCTGCGCGAGCCGGCGAAGCCGTCGCAGATGGAGAGGATCACGTCCTCCATGAGGTCGAGCACCCGCTCGCGGGCGTCGTCCCAGGTGACGCTGGTCTCCACGCGCGTCTTCTTCTTGGTCTTGGGGTCCTCCTCGTACTCCACCAGCGGGAACCCGGCGCCCGCAGCGAGGACCCGCCGGCGCAGCCGGTAGATCGACTTGCGCTGCTGGTTCATCACGTCGTCGTACTCGAGCAGGTTCTTGCGGATGTCGAAGTTGTGGGCCTCGACCTTCTTCTGCGCGCCCTCGATGGACTTGGTGAGCCAGCGGTGCTCGATGGGCTCCCCGTCCTGCATGCCCAGGGTCTCCATGAGGCCCTTGATGCGGTCCGACCCGAAGATGCGCATCAGGTCGTCTTCGAGCGAGAGGTAGAAGCGGCTGGTGCCCGGGTCGCCCTGGCGGCCGGCGCGGCCGCGCAGCTGGTTGTCGATGCGGCGGCTCTCGTGTCGCTCGGTGCCCAGGATGAAGAGGCCGCCCTGCTTGATGACCTCGTCGTGCTCCTCGGCGCACTGCTTCTGGAACTTCGCCAGCGCCAGCTCGTAGTCCAGCTTGTGCTTGGCGACCGCCTCCTGGTGCGCCTTCACCTGGTCCGGCGTCGGCGGGCCCTCGGTCTCGGGCATCTCCGGCACCGGCCCCACGTCCTTCTTGGCCAGGAACTCGGGGTTGCCGCCCAGGAGGATGTCGGTGCCGCGTCCGGCCATGTTGGTGGCGATGGTCACGCCCTTGAGCCGACCCGCCTGCGCGACGATCTCCGCCTCGCGCTCGTGGTGCTTGGCGTTGAGGACGTTGTGGGCGACGCCGCGCCGCTTCAGCAGCGCCGCGATGGCCTCGCTCTTGGCCACCGAGACCGTGCCCACCAGCACCGGCTGCCCGCGGTTGTAGAGCGCCTCGATCTCGTCGGCGACGGCGCGGAACTTCTCCGGCTCGGTCTTGTAGACCACGTCCTCGTGGTCCTTGCGGACCATGGGGCGGTTGGTGGGCACCACCAGCACGTCCAGGTTGTAGATCTTCGCGAACTCCTGGGCCTCGGTGTCGGCGGTGCCGGTCATGCCCGAGAGCTTGGAGTACATGCGGAAGTAGTTCTGGAAGGAGATGGTCGCGAGCGTCTGCGTCTCGCTCTCGATGACCACGCCCTCCTTGGCCTCGATGGCCTGGTGCAGGCCGTCGGACCAGCGGCGCCCCGGCAGGATGCGCCCGGTGTGCTCGTCGACGATGAGCACCTGGCCTTCCCTGACCACGTACTCCACGTCACGGCGGTACAGCGTGTGCGCGCGCAGCGCCTGCTCCACGTGGTGCAGCACCTCGACCTGCTCGGGGGCGTAGAGGTTCTGGATGCCCAGCCGCTGCTCCACCTTCTCCACGCCGCCGTCGGTGAGCATCACCTGGCGGTTCTTCTCGTCCAGGACGTAGTCCTGGTCGGGCATCATCCCCGGCATCACCCGGTCGATCTTGTAGTACAGCTCCGTCGACTCCTCGGACGGGCCGGAGATGATGAGCGGGGTGCGGGCCTCGTCGATGAGGATGGAGTCGACCTCGTCGACGATGGCGTAGTTGAGCTCCCGCTGCACGTAGTCCTGCAGCCGGAACTTCATGTTGTCGCGCAGGTAGTCGAACCCGAACTCGTTGTTCTGGCCGTAGGTGATGTCCGACCGGTAGGCCTTCTGGCGTTCGCTGTCGGTGAGGTCGTGGACGATGCAGCCCACGCTCAGCCCCATGAACTTGTGCAGCCGGCCCATCCACTCGCTGTCGCGGCGGGCGAGGTAGTCGTTCACCGTGACCACGTGCACGCCGCGCCCGGAGAGCGCGTTCAGGTAGCTGGGCAGGGTCGCAGTGAGGGTCTTGCCTTCACCGGTGCGCATCTCGGCGATGGTCCCCTTGTGGAGGATCATCCCGCCGATCATCTGGACGTCGAAGTGGCGCTGGCCGAGGACGCGCTTGCCCGCCTCGCGGACGGCGGCGAAGGCCTCGGGGAGGATGTCGTCGAGGGACCGCCCCTGCTTCTGGATCTGGTCCTTCCATTCGGCCGTCTTGACGGCGAAGTCCTCGTCCTTGAGGGCCTTCATCGTCGGCTCGAGGTCGTTGATGCGCGCCACGATGGGGCGCATGCGGCGCATCTCGCGCTCGTTCTTGGTGCCGACGATCTTCTTCGCGAAGTAGCTGAACATGGACTCCTGCCTGTCGGAGGCCTGGCCTCCGAACGAACGTCCCTGGGACTGAAGCGATCACCGCGGCGGCGGGTCAAGTACCTGCCGCGCCTCAGGGAAACAGCGGCCGGGCACTCTAGCACCGCACCTTGGGCCCCGAAACCTGAAACCTCGATACCTTGGGGCGTCCCAGAGCGTTGTCAACCCGACGCCCAATCGGACGAACGGCCGCGCCTGGGAGAGGCTGCCGGGGGCTGAAGCGCCCCGTCTCCATCTGGGACGGACCGAACTCGGGTGAAGCCCGCTGCCCGCGGGCTGGGAGGGTCCGTTTTGAGAGTCCAGCCGGCTTCCAGCCGCCTCGTGCCGGCCGGATGGGTGATCGGCCGAGACCGGCGCTACTCGAGGATGAACTTCCTCGGGTTCTCGGGCATGCCGTTGACCCGGACCTCGTAGTGCAGGTGCGGTCCGGTCGAACGTCCGGTGTTGCCCAGCGTGCCGATCTTCGCGCCCCGCTTCACGTGGTCGCCGACCTTCAGGTCGATGGTCGAGAGGTGCGCGTAGCGCGTCTTCACGCCGTAGCCGTGGTCGAGGACGATGACCTTGCCGTAGCCGCTCTCCATCCCCGCGAAGATCACCGCGCCGTCGGAAGGCGCGACGATGGGCGCACCGTGCGCAGCCGCGATGTCCAGGCCCTTGTGCATGATGCGGTCGCCGGTGAACGGGTCGAGCCGGTGTCCGAAGTCGCTGGTCACCCAGCCGCGCGCCGGCCAGACCGAGGGCATGGACGCGAGCAGCGAGCGCTGGTCGTCGAAGTAGGCCTGCAGCTCCTGGAGGCTGGCCTCCTGGCGGGCGGCCTCGGCGGAGAGCGCGTCCAGCTTGTTGCGCAGCGCCAGCGGGTCGTCCGGCTCGGCCATCATCGCGCGGGCGGAGGGGCTGTCGCGGTCGTCGGCGTCCACCGCGCCCACGGGGCCGATGGCCAGGTGGCGCTCGGGGTCCGAGAGCAAGGTGATGCTGCGCAGCTTCTGGTCGAACCGCTCCACCCGGTCGAGGGTCGTGGAGATCTGCGCGACGCGCTCGCGGATGCGCTTGAGGTCGTTGCGCAGCTGCACGTTCTCGTCGCGCAGCAGCTTGTTCTCGGTGACCTCGCCGATCACGTTGAAGTAGTGGACCGAGGCGGCAATGCCGCCGATGAGCAGGACCACCGCGGCGATCGCGGAGCGGGTCAGCACCCAGTGGGGAACCCGGAGCTTGCGGGTCTTGGGCGAGTTGTCCGGAACGATCAGGACTGTGTAGTACTTGTGGCTCAAGCGCTACCCCGAATCTCTTGGAGGTTTCGTCTTCTCTGCCTCCCGAAGCGCCCTGAATTGGCACGTTACGACGCCAGCTTGAGAGCGCAAGGTCCTGACCGGGTACCACCGGCCTCGACGTCGGGTCAAGCGTGCTGTCAAGTTTCCACCTCATTCCACCTACACTGGATCACCTTCGTCGCCACCTCGCCCCAACCGGATTTCACGAATGTCCGACCGTCCACGACAGCTGCGCTGGGGCTCGACCTCGCTGCCCCTCCCGAGTGAAGCGGCCGGCTGGCAGCGGCTCGCGTGCCCCGAGCCGCCCCCCCTGGACGACGTCTCCCCTGCACTCAGCGCTGTGCTCGCCGACCCCCTCACCAGGCACCTGCGCGGCCGTCAGAGAGTCGGCCTCGTCGTGCCGGACGGGACCCGGCCGATGCCGGTCGAACTGGTCGAGGCGCTGGTCGACGAACTCCGCGGCCACGAGGTGATCGTCCGCGTCGCGAACGGGACGCACCGGCGCACGACGCCGGCCGAGCACCGCACGCTGCTGGGGCGCCACCTGGGCAGCTTGCCCATCGGCGATCGCTCAGCGGACGACGAGGCTGCACACACTGCGATTCCCGGCTCCCCTGGGCCATCGACGCCGAGGCGGCGCGCTGCGACGCGCTGGTCCTGGTCGGCCCCATCTCCTTCCACTACCTCGCCGGGTTCGGCGGAGGCGGAAAGCTCATCGCCCCAGGCCTCTCGGACCGGAGGACCGCGACGTTCGTCCACCAGGCCTGCCTGGACGACGCCGGCGGGAGGCATCCCCACGCGCGCGCCGGCCAGCTCGAGGGAAACCCGCTGCGGGCACGGCTGGAGACGGTCTGCGCCCTCGCGCCACCCCAGCTCTACGTGGTCCCGGTGCTCGACTCGGCGTATCGGACCGTCGCCCTGTTCGCTGGTGACCGCGTCGAGGCCTTCGAAGCCGCCTCCCGCTGGCTGCGAGCGCACTACGGGGTCCCCTGCCGCCGCGCCTCGACGGTCATCGCCTGCGCTGGCGGCGCGCCCTACGACCAGGACTTCGTGCAGGCCCACAAGGCCTGGGAGATGGCGACGCTGGCCGCGAAGCCGGGCGGAACGATCGTCTGGGTCGCCCGGTGCCCCGAGGGCCTGCCGGGCCGCCATCGCGCCTTCCTGGACCAGCACCCGACCGCCAGCGCGATGGAGCAGGCGCTCCGGGCCCGGTTCGACATCGCGGCGCACACGGTGTGGGCCGCGCGGCTCAAGGCCGAGCGGCAGCGGGTCGTGGCAGTGACGGCGATGGAGCCCGCGCTGGTCGAGGCCCTGGGGATGGAGCCGGCCGCCTCGCTCGAGGACGCCCTCAACCGGGTGCCGCTCGAGGACGTCGCGGTGCTGCCCTGGGGCGCCCGGTTCCTGCCGGTGCCGGAGTAGTCCCGGCTCAGCGCTCCAACTTGTTGGCGATCTTGTTCATGTCCGCGGCGAGGCCGTCGTCGGACACGTTGCGCGAGGCCTCGCGCAGGCAGCGCGCCCCCTCGCGCAGCCCCAGCGACTCGAGGGCCTTGGCGCTGTTCTTGGCCACGCGCTTCTCGCGGTCGCTCAGCGCCTTGCAGAGGGCGGGGAGCGCGCTGCGGCGCGGGTTGCGCTCCAGCACCTCCGAGGCCTCGCGACGCAGGTCGGGGTTGTTGTCGTTGACCAGCACGTCGTAGACGCCCTGCAGCACGTCCTCGGTCCCCAGGGTGCGGGCGGCCTTCAGCGCCGCGCGGCGCAGGTCGTAGTTGGTCTCGGTCTTCAGCACCTTGACGATGGCCGGGGCGGCGCTGGCCCACTTGTTGTCCTCCACCTCCCAGAGCGCCCGCTTGCGCACCTCGTTGTCGCGGTCGTTGAGGATGACCTGGGCGAGGACCGCCCCTCCGTCGCGCTCCACGTCCTCGAGGATGTTGATGGCCGTGATGCGCACCTCGCGGGACTCGTCCTTGAGGATGGCGTGGCGGACGTAGCGCGCGCCCTGGGGGCTGCCGATGTCCTCCAGGGCCTTGAGGCAGCTCTCGCGCACCTTGGGGGACGAGTCGGTCTCGATCACCGCGCCCAACGCCGCGATGGGGTCGGTGCTCTTGCGCTCCCCCAGCCGCTTGCAGGCCTCGGCGCGCGCGTCGATGCCGCCGTCCTTCAGGTACTGGACGAGCTCGTTGTAGCTCAGGTTGCGCGGCAGTCCGCGGGCCTGGGCGAGGCCGGAGGCGGACAGCACGGCGAGGACGACCAGCAGGCGCTTCATGAGAACCCTCCCGGGAAGTGCCCCGGTTCTACCCGTTTCCCGTCTCCGGCGCGACCGCCTGCGCGAGGGCGCCCACGGGGTCGGGCGAGAGCGCCCGGAGCCCCTCGGCGATGGCCAGCGCGAGGTTCCCGACGAGGTCCCACCTCGCATTCGCCACGTACAGATTCGGGGTGATCGCCCAGACGTCGCGGACCAGCTTGCGCGGCGTCGGCCGGCCGCCGCGACGCGCGAGGTCCTCCTGGACGAGGGGAAGCACCCGGTCGCCCAGGCGCAGCGAGGTGTCCAGCACCAGCAGCGCGACGTCGGGGCGCAGCGCGTGGACGCGGTCGTGGAAGCAGGCGACCTCGGGGGGCATCAGGTGCTTGGGCGGGCCGGACTTGAGCTCCAGGTACACCAGCCGGCCGTCGGCCAGCGCCACCAGGTCGAGGTCGCCGCCCACGCCCTTCGCGTTCCAGAGCAGCCCGGTCCGCACCGCGAAGCCCAGCCGCCGCTCGAGCTCCCCGGCGACGTACCACTCCAGCGTGGGCCCGAAGTTGGCCGGCGGGTGGAGCAGCTGGAAGCGCCCGTCCCGCAGCGTGCGGGCGAGGCCCAGACCGACCAGCGCCTTCGCGAACTCCGCGGCCTGGCCGGGCTCGAGATACCGGGTCGCCTCTGCCGGGGCGAGCCCCAAGGGGTTCAGGATGGCCCCGCGCACGAAGAGCCGAAAGGCGTAGCTGTCGAGCAACTCCGCGAACTCGCGGGTGCGGTCGAACCCCGGCGGGAACGGGAGGTCCGGCTCGGCGCGCTTCACCTCCAGGCCCCGGCGCAGGAGGAACGCGAGCACCGGGTCGGCGGGGGCCACCCGCTCTGCCCGCGGCGTGCGGCGCGCCGCGGCCACCACCTCCTGCTCCTTCGCGGTCGGCTTCTTCCTGGGCACGGTGGCCTCCCTTCGCGTGACGGTGCGGCAGCGTAGCCCCTGCTCTGGGAACGGCGCATTGAAGATCCGGACCGTCCCGGACATCGACCTGCACAGGTAGACTGCCCTCCCCTTGCCCGGAGCCACCGGATGCCCCTGATCGCCCCCCTCCTCGCTGCACTCGCCCTGTCCGCGCCCCCCGATCCGGTGCTGGACCTCGGGAGGGGCGTCACGGCGACCTTCGTCGGCGCCACGGCCGGTTCCGCCGCGCTGCGGGCCGAGGATGCGTTCGTCCGGGCCCTGACCCCGTTCGATCGCGCCGCACGGGTCCGGGCCGAAGGCCCCGTCGACACCCGGCACTTCCTCGACTTCGCAGGCAAGCAGGCCCTGGACTGGACCTCCACCGAGCGGGTCGCGGTCGGCCGCTCGCTGAAGGAGGCCGCCGGGCACTTCGCCGGGCTCAGGCTGCGGCTCCCGACCGGACTGGTGGTGGTGAAGTCCACCGGGCGCGAGGAGGGCGGGTCCATCCACACGCGCGGTGCGGCGACGCTGGTCCTGCCCTCAGCCCGCCTCGCCGCGCTGACCTGGACCGAGCTGGTCCCGGCCCTGTTCCACCTGGCGCTCCGCGCAGATCCGGCGGTGCGCGACGAGCTGTACGCACTGGTCGGCTTCCGCCCCTGCGCGCGCATCGCCCTCCCCGAGGACCTGCGCGACCGTCGCATCACCAACCCCGACGCGCCGGAGGTGGCGCACTGCATCCAGCTGGAGCTGGGGGAGAAGAAGCACCAGTTCCAGCCCACCCTCTTCGCCTCGCGCGAGTACGCCCCCCGGGCCGCGGCGGACCTCTTCGACTACCTGCAGTTCAAGCTGCTCGCCGTCTCCAAGACGCCGAAGGGCTGGGAGGTCACCCGCAACCCGGAGGGCAAGTACGTGCTCGTCCCGCCCGAGTACGTGCCCAGCTTCCTGGAGACGGTCGGCCGCAACAGCCCGCGGCCGATGCACCCGGAGATCATCCTGGCCGACAATCTCGCGGCGGCGCTCTCGGGCCAGACGGTGCCCGACCCGGCCATCCCCACCGCGCTGCTCAAGGCGCTGCGACGTCCGGAGAAGTAGCGGCTACTCGCTCGGACTCGGGGGCGGAGTCGGAGTCGGAGTCGGAGTCGGCGGCGCCTCCGCGATCGCCTCGCGCAGCGCTCCCAGCGCCACGAAGGTGGCGGTCCCCTCGAGCCGGGCGATGAGGATGCCCTGCCCCGGGACCGCGGCGATGAGCTCCGTCTTCCAGGCGCCGTCCGGGCGCTGGGCGCGCAGCAGGTCCGCGAGCGCCGCGTCGAGCACCGGGCGGGAGACCCGAGCCCCCAGCTTCTCGGCGTGCAAGAGCGCCTTGAGCACCTCCCCGCGGAAGTAGACGTCGCGCTCCAGGTCGGAGCGGGGCCGGGCGAGCCGGGGCTGCAGCACGTCCACCACCAGGGCGACCAGCCGCGGGCGCTGCAGCCCGAAGGCCTCCACCAGCTCCGGCAGCTTGACGAGCCCGGTGAAGCGATCGAACTCGTCCTTCTGGAAGTCCCCCGAGGAGATCCAGCGATCGACCCAGCCCAGGTTCGCCCGGACCACCGGGTCGGTCCGGTCGCGCCCCAGCTCGCGCAGCCCGAGCAGGTTCAGGAGCGTCATCTCCGCGGTGACCCGCTCGCGGATGTAGATGTTCTGGTTCAAGAGCGAGACGCCGGGGTTGCCCCAGCTCTGGATGAGCCAGCCGGACTGGCCCTCGCTGAAGCCGGGGTTGGCGTTCATGGGGCTGGCGAGGTTCCACCGCAGGGCGGCCTGCGCCTCCTCCACGTACCCCGCGCGCTGCAGGACCTGCGCGCCCTTGATGTGCAGGCAACCCTCGGCGCTCCACCACTTCCACTCGCCCTTCTTCCGGTCGAAGCGCTTCAGCCAGGCCGCGAGGCTGCGCTGGACCAGCGGGTGCTCGCGCGGGTAGCCGAGCTTCTCGTGCGTCATCAGGAAGTGGATGAGGTCGTAGAGCTGGTACTCGACGTAGACGTCCGGCCCCTTGGTGACCTCCTTGCCGCTCTTCTTGCCCCGGTAGGTGACGAACCCGCCGCCCTCGAGCTGCTCGAGCGCGGGGACGACGTGCGAGTCGACGAAGAAGGTGCGGCCGCGGGCGAACGCCGCGGCCAGCGCCTCCGCGGTCGGTGCCGGGACTGGCGTGGGAGGCGGCGGCGCGGCGAACAGTCCCACCAGCAAGAGCGGACCCAGGACGTGCATCAGCAGGCCTCGACGAAGGGGAAGGAGAGCAGGAAGGCCCAGGCGGCGCCCAGGGCCAGCACCCACGCCAACGCGCGCCACGGCAGCTCCCCGGCCCGGGCGCGAGCGACGACTCCGACCAGCGCGTGCAGCGTGCCCACCCCGGCGAGCGTCAGGCCCAGCGGACGGAGGGTCTCCGGGTTCCACAGCGGGAGCACCAGCACCGACTCCCGCATGCGGAACGCGGCGCCCTCGCCTCCCAGGGCCTGCCCCAGGTGGTGCGCCGCCCAGGGCAGGTGGTGCGAGGTGGAGAAGAGCACGAGGTAGAGCATCGCGCACAGCAGCAGCGGGGAGAGCGCGTCCCACAGCGCCGGGTGGCGGGCACCCGCCGAGAGCCGGGCGCCCAGCGAGAGCAGCACCGCGAGGCCCAGCACCAGGGCGCCCACCGCGAGCGGCGTGGTGGGGACCGCCCGCTCGGCGAGCAGCGTGAGCTCGGCCCAGAAGGTGCGGGTGGCGGCCACCTCCAGCGCGACGCCGCTCCACGCCGAGGCGTAGACGACGGTGGCGATCCACCCCTTCTCGACGGGCGCGAGCCGGTGTCGAGGCAGGGAGACCACCGGCTGCACCCGGTTGCACTTGAGGCACAGGCTGCAGTCCGAGGGCGCGAGCTCGGCCGCCTCGTCCAGCGGGATGGGACCGCCCACCAGGGTGCAGCTGAGCTGGCGCGCCCTGCGCCCCGCGCCCACGAGCGCAAAGCGGCCGAAGATGCGGGCGAACACCAGCGCCGGACAGACGCTGCGGCAGAACGCGAGCCCGGGGCCGAAGGCGTTCAGCAGCACGCCCAGGACGACCAGCCCTCCCAGGAGCCAGGTGGTGGAGCCGGGGTCGGCCTCTGCGCCAGTGAGCACGATGGCCGCGCCGAGCCCGAGGTAGAGCGCGCCGGCGAGCGCCTGGCTGCCCCACGGCGCGAGGCGACGGCCGAAGCGGGGCAGGCGCTGCGAGAGGAAGAAGATGGGACAGACCGAGCACCAGAGCCGCCCCGCGAACAAGAGCGAGAGCAAGAAGAGGTTCCACCAGACGCCCCAGGCCAGCGCGAGCCCTGGTGGCATCGTGTTGAGCTCCCCGCGCGGCAGCTGGAGGACCGCGAGCACCGCCAGGAAGGCGAGCAGGACGAGCCACTGGAGCCCCGACGGGAAGACCCGGACTCGGACCAGCGCCGGGAACCAGCGGGTCTCCCCCAGGTCGACCCGACGCGCCGGCACCCAGCGGCCGGCGAGCGCCAGGGCGCCCAGGACCACGACCAGCGCGGGGAGCCACCAGGCGACCTCGGGGAGGTCGACCTCGGGCACCTCGAAGACCGTGGCCGCGGCGAGCATGGCCCCGCGAATAGCACGGAACCGGCGCTTATCGGCCGGGCTACTCCAGGCTGGTCACGGCGACCGTCCGACCGGACTCGGGGGCGCTCACGTCGAAGCCCAGCTTCAGCGCCTCCGGCCGCGTCGCACAGTCGAGCTGGACGACCGCCTCGACCCGGGACACGCCGGCCAGCGGCACGAACCGGAAGGTCACCTCCGCGC